>URPS01000037.1 GCA_900549855.1 uncultured bacterium
CCCCACCCGAATTTCTAAACTCACTAACGTTCGTTAACAAATTCTACCCTCCCCCTATAAAGGGAGGGGATGCGCCATGCCTGTAGTTATAACTACAAACTGTTTTACATCTCACAAGGAATTTTGTTTTTCTTAAGCATTGCGATAAGCGGTTCTAAAAATTTTTCTTCGTCTTCACATTGATTTTTTAAAGAATAATAAGCAATCTCAACAAGTTCTTTGCAAATATTCAAAATAGGATGTTTGCGCAATTTAGAAGCTGTCGCATTTTTCGCAACATTATATCTTAGTTCATTAATCTCATTATATGAATATTTAAGCAACATATTGCTAACTTCTTCCATTGCAGAAGGGTTGTACATAATTCCTTTATATACAGCTGGAATAGCGTATTCCAGACCTTGACCTACGCAGTCATGATTTCTAATTTCTAAAAAGTTTCTTAACCTGACTTCCGGAAAATATAAGTTTGAATGCAATTGCCAATCTTCAATATTGGCATCAAAGCCTTCAAAACCTTTGTCCATAAATTGTCTGAAAGTCATTCTGCCATTGATATTGACCGTTTTATCTTCTCGATTAATAAATATCATCGGTGTGTCAAGCAGAATTTCTACGTAATCTTTAAAACACATACCGTCCTGAAATTTTGTTGCAAAACCACATCTTTCGTTATCAGTATTAAGCCATGCTAATGCCCTAAAAGATTTGTATCCGGTATCGACACCGCCTCTGATTTTTGAATTCGCAAACATGGCTGTCATAAATGGCATCATTAAATTTGCAAGCCTAAATTTCTTCATTGCATCTTCTTCTGACTTGTAATCAATTCCGACCTGAATTCCCGCCGTTTCTCTCATCATAACGTCGGATAAAATTCCCCAAAGATAATTCGCCATAATATGATATCTGCGTTTTGGCAAAAGTTTAATATTTTTGTAGGTTGTTGTAGGAGATACCCCTTTGTTAATAAGTTCAATACCGAATTTATCCAATACCGGAAGAAATTCAGAATCAAGATTTTCAACCTTCTTTTTTAAATCGCTTATAAGTTCTTGCGGTTCAATACTGTATTCGACTTGACACCCAGGTTCAAGAGTTATTGTATCGTGAATCTTTTTTAATCCAATTATATTTGTATTATCAAGAATATAATCCCAGTTTTCATTTTTTGCAAATTCTCTTAAAGCTTCACAAATTCCGTATTCGCCATCATACGGAGCAACTTTTTTAGTTGTCTTTACAAGTGGAATTCTCTCATACTCAAAACCGATTTTTTGAGTAGTTTTGCAACCGAGCACAAACTCATCCAAAAGCTGATTGTACTCTAAATGTTCTTTTTCTTTGGTGTCACAATAATTCACGATATTCTCCTTTTTTATTATATATGAAATAAGAGTTGATAGTGGAAAGATGGGTTAACAATTTTGTGTTTGTGACATAAATATTTTTTATATATGACTTGTCATATATGCTAGTTTCTACCTCACCCTAACCCTCTCCTGCTAGGAGAGGGAATGCACCAAATTGATTTTAATAACTACACACCGATATCCCTATGCCTCTCCGCATCTAAGCCTCAATACATCTTTCATGTATTTTTATTTTAAATTAAGATTGATATTTTAACATTTCCCTGTTTGTACTATTATAAATATCATGATGGACTATTTACAACGAGCAAAGTTCTTTAGAACTAAAAAAAGATTAGGTCAAAATTTTTTGGTAAATCCGGATGTAATTGCGGATATCATTGATTTTGCACAAATAACAAAAGACGATGTTGTTTTAGAAATCGGTCCCGGAGTTGGGTTCGTAACCGAACAATTGGTAAAGCATGCCAAGAAAGTTATTGCTATTGAACTTGATGAAGAAGCTATCAAAGAACTTGAGAAGCTTGATTGCGATAATTTGCAGATTATTCATAACGATATTTTGAAAACGGATTTGTCTGATTTATGTGAAGAAAAAATCAAAGTTGTTGCAAATATTCCATATTACATAACTTCTCCGATTATTGCGCATTTGTTGGGCGAAATTGATGATTTGGAGAACAAAAACAGAAATAAAATTGTTGATATAATTTTGATGGTTCAAGAAGAAGTTGCAAGAAGAATTGTGGCAACAGAAAACAGTGCCTCTAAACAATATGGACTTTTAACAATACTTTCCCAATTCTGGGCAGATTGTTCAATTATCAGGTTAGTCGGCAGACGTTCTTTTTATCCTGCGCCGAAAGTTAATTCTGCACTTGTATCTTTGAAAGTTAGAAAAGAACCACTTTTAAAATTGAGTGATTATAAGCATTTTAGAAAAACCATCAAAGCTGCGTTTTCTCAAAGAAGAAAAACTCTAAAGAACTGTCTTGTTGGTGCTGGTTTTGATAAAGAAAAAGTTGCTCATGTGATTTCTCAAATGAATTTGGATGAAAATATTCGTGGCGAAAAACTTTCTATAGCGCAATTTGGAGAGCTATCAGAATTATTAAAAGCATAATAAGGATTTAGGCATGCCAAGATATATAGCGATTACAGATATTCACGGAGAACTTAAAAAACTGGAAAGCGTTTTATCTCAGATAGAAACACGTCCGGACGATATTTTTGTTTTTATGGGTGATTATATAGATAGAGGACCGGATTCAAGGGGAGTTGTTGATAAAGTTTTAGAAGTAGGTGAAACACACAAAGCAATTTATCTTATGGGGTCACACGAATATGCACTTTTACATGCCAAGCAGGATGATTATTATCAGTTTTTATTTGATAATTATGGCGGCCCTGCAACGGTTAAAAGTTATGGAAGTTTTGAAAATATTTTTAAAGTCCATGGTGATTTTTACAGAAATTTGAAGTTTTATTATTTAACCGATAAATATTTGTTTGTCCATGCCGGTATTAATCCGGATTATTCTTTGGAAGAACAAGATGAAGTGGATTTGGTTTATATTAGAGGCAAGTTTATTTATTCAAAACATAAGTTGCCGCAAAAAATTATATTTGGTCACACAGAGTTTGACAAGCCTTATATTGATGAAGGCAAGATTTGTATTGATTTGGGCTGTGGTAAGTACCCGAATGCTCATTTGTGCGGCTTGATTTTAAATGAAGACGGAACAGAAGAGTTTGTTTATTCGTAAGAGAAAAATGAGGATTATTCCTCTGTTTCTATGTTTGTAGTCTAACGCTACGCCATTACGAAGAACGATAGTGACGAAGTAATCCCGTTAGATGATAGCATCTGGATTGCCACGAAAATTATCAGAATTTTTCGTAAAACTACAAGCCAGAAATCTCAATTTTCTCGCAATGACAGCAAACTGGTAGATGAAAAAATATTGGTTTTAAAACAACTTTCCACTTTCAATTTTCCATTTTCAACTTACGAAAGCCGACCAAATGTCTACGTGCGTAGCTCCAAATAATTGCGTCAATTCAGTAGTTTCACTGACGAGACGGAGTTGGTAAGTTTTAAGCAATCTTGTAGTTTTTATCAAGCAGCCGACCAAATGTCTACGTGCGTACCTTATAACCACATTTTTCTGGTAATCTCACCTCGAGGCGGAGCTTGTAATTCATAAACAAACTGGTAGTTTTTACCAAGCAGCCGACCAAATGTCTACGTGCGTAGCACCACATATAAGCCATTTGGCTGGTTTTATTAAAATGTAACTCGTAAAGGTATACAAACCCACATATAATCTGTATAATGAGTATACAATTAGATTGGTGTATACCATATTGGTAGAAAAATTTTACAGTACTAGTCCTTTTTGTGAGTTCATAAAAGCTGTAATAGCTCGTAGAATAGATATATGGGTAATTATAAAAAGAAGTTTGGCAAACACTTACAGGATTTGCGCAAGAAACGCAATTATACACAATGGAAGCTTGCAGAGATTACGGGAATTGATTCTAAGTACTTAAGTAGATTAGAATCTGGTGCTTCGTCACCTTCTTTTGATATGTTAAAAAAACTTGCGGATGCTTTGGAAGTTAATATTGAGCTATTATTTAGATTTACTGATATCGAAACTCGTGATGAATTAGAAAGAGAAATTTGTAAGAAAATTAAAGCAGCCGGTGTTGAAGATTTAAAATTAATTCTCAAGATTGTGAATGATGTAATTTTATAATTAATCTTTAATTCTCGTAGCATTTTAAACCCGTTTTTGTTATGATGTCGTTATGACTAAGTTTTTGTTAATTAGTGAGGACAATGAAAAAGAGTGTATCTTAAGGGAGGTTTTTCCTACTGATGAGATAATTGTGTCTAGCGATAACACGATGATTTTTGATGTTCTAAAAGTGGAAGAACCTGATATTGTTATAGTTGATGGGGATGTGAATGGACTTGATTTAAAGCCGCTTTGCAGAAAAATTAAACAATATCCTGTAGTTATAATTCTTATTTTAGGTGAAAAAGACCATACAAAAGATGTTATGCATAATGCAAACTTATTCATTAAAACTCCGATTGACAAGAAACTTTTGTTTGCAACCGTTGATTCAAGCCTAAGAACTCGGCATGCATTGTTAAAGATGACAAAATCAAACCAAGAATTAGCAAGAAGTTTGTATCAGCTGAATGTTTTATACAATACGAGTTCGCAACTAGCAGGTTCTTTAGATAAAGATAAACTTATCAAAATTATGATAGAAGGGATTGAAAAATCTTTAAACTTTGAACTCTCTTGTACTCTTATTTTCCGCTCAGAACGTGAGCCCGTTTTAATAATAAATTCGCTTTATAAAATTTCTGATAGACTTTTAGAAGCGCTTAAACTTCGAGCAATATTAAGTTACAAATCACTTCTTTCAGATCCACCTGTAGATATTAAAATAGGTAATTTGAAAATTGAAAAAAATATCAAACATAATATTCAAGAATATGATTTTTCTATTTTAAGATTTGATAATATGTTTGCGCCGATATCATTAAATGATGAATTTTTCGGGTTCACAGAAATTTATAGAGAAAAACCTTTTTCTACAGAGGATGCAACTTGTTTTCAAACACTTGTTCAACAAGTGACTATTCCACTACAGAGTGCTTCTTTTACTCAAGAACTAAAAGCAACAAACAGAAAATTGCAAAAATTAGAACGTTTGAAATCCGAGTTTATCTCAATTGTTTCTCACGAGCTTAGAACACCATTAACAGCGATAAAGAACGCAATGGATATTATATTGAGCGGTAAAGCCGGTGAGATGACTGAAAACATTGAGAAATTTGTTTCTATGGGTAAAAGAAATGCAATAAGACTTTCCGGTATTATTAATGATTTGTTGGATATTTCTAAAATCGAAGCCGGCAAGATGGATTTCAAATTTGAGCTTATTCATGTCGAGCCGGTTATTGAATACGTAAAAAATAATCTTATGGAAGTAGCGAAAGAAAAGAATTTGAGTATCAAATATACTCCATCCGGTGAGAATGTAGAAGTTTATGCGGATTCTAACAGGTTAGAGCAAGTGCTTACAAATCTTGTTTCTAATGCTATAAAATTTACACCTGATGCCGGAACGATTGAAATAACTTCCAAGGTTGTTAATGCAAGAGAATTACAATATGACCATTGTTTCGAGGATGATATTAAGAGGTTGCAGGGTAATTACTTGCAAGTTTGTGTGGAAGACCATGGTATCGGTATTGAAAGAAAAGATTTAAACCATGTGTTCGATAAGTTTGCACAAATAGAAAACTCTTTATCTCGAAAAGTTGGCGGTTCCGGTTTAGGTTTGCCGATTGCAAGACAATTAATGGAATCTCATAACGGTGCTATTTGGTGTGATAGTGAAATTAATAAGGGTTCGAAATTCTATTTTGTAATTCCTATTGCAAATGATAAGAGCAACTTTTTGATGATTAGAAAGCAGCTTGCGCAAAAAGCTCGTTCTAACGGTTCTACTATTGCAGTTATCAAGATTAAATCAACAAATGAAGTTATAGAAAACTTGCTAAGAGAAAATAATTTGTTAAACAAAACGTATATGACAAATTCGCTTATAGAAAAAGAAGGTGCTATGACAACGCTGTCACTAATCTTAGTTGATGGTGACAAACCTTCTGCCGAATTTCTGAAAAAGAAAATTGATGCTGTAATCGAGCAAAATAAGAACTTATACGGTAAATGTGATATAATGTATTCATACGATATTGAAGGAGATACACATGAAAAAGATACTTATAGTGGATGACGAACAAGACATCGTTGAAAGTCTTAAGTTTGTTCTGGAAGTTTCAGGTTACGTGTGTTATACAGCTTATAACGGCGAAGACGGACTAAGACTTGCAAAAGAACTTGTGCCGGATTTAATTATCCTTGATGTAATGATGCCAAAAATCAACGGATACAAGATAAGCAGACTTCTTAAGTATGATAACAAGTATAAAGATATTCCGATAATTATGGTTACGGCTCGTTCTCAATTGGAAGACAAAATGATTGGGGAAGAAACGGGAGTCAATGAATATATTACTAAACCGTTCGAGTTGGATGCGATTGTGAAGAAGGTAGAAGAATATTTAAAATAGGAGAGTGAACGGTGAAAAGTAAATAGTGAATGGCATTTCAATTCACAACTCACTTCTCACTATTCACAAAAAGAATAATGGACACAGTAAACAACAAAACATTAGAAAAACTTAAATATGAACTTGTGCGAGATGGAGTCGTTTCCTACGAAACATTAGAAAAAGCTGAAGAACTTGCAAATGTTCAAAGGATTAATATCGGTCAAGCACTGATTAATTCAGGAATTTTGGAAGAAAGTACGCTTTTGAAGTTTTTGGAATCAAAGCTTCACATTCCTTGTGTTAATCTTGAAGATTATGAACCGGATCCAAAATGTTTTAAGTTTGTAACTTTTGCTGATGCCAGACGTTATAGAATTATTCCTCTGTTTAAGATTGAAGATGTTTTGACGGTTGCAATGGCTGATCCTCTTGATTTGTTTGCGATTGATAAAATTATTGAAACAGCAGAATGTTCTATCGAACCTGTTATTGCGACAGAAACAAGTATCATGAAAAAGATTGATGAATACTATAAAGTCGCAGATACTGTTGATAGTATAACTTTAACTTCTGAAGAAGATGATGATTTTGATTGGACAGAAGAACTTCATAAGGAAGAAGCCGGTGAAGAACATATCCAGCACGTAATCAGAGCAATTCTTAAGCAAGCAATTATAGAAGATGTACATGAATTAAATTTTGAGCAAGTTGAAGAAGGACTGAAAGTTGTTTTCAAGAAAAATGGAGAGCCATTTGATAAAGGTACTGTTCCGGCTATTTTAAACTCAGCTTTTGTTTCTAAATTGAAAACTCTATCAAATCTGGATGCTACAGTTTGCGAAATTCCACAGCTCGGCAAATTATGTTTTAAAGTCGAAAATACAATGTTAATTGCATCTGTTTCATCTTTCCCAACTATTATGGGCGAAAGAATTTCGCTCAAAATTTACAAACCACCTATGAGTTTGGACAAAATTATTACAGACGAAAAACAAAGAAGTATTATTACTCACGCTTTAAATAACCCTGGGATTATTCTTGTTTGCGGCTCACCTTTGAGTGGAAAAACACATTTGATATATTCACTTCTTGTAGAGGCTGCAAAATCACAAAAAAATATCATGACGATTGAATCAATCGCTAAATATGAACTCAAAGGAGTTAATCAGTGCGAATTGAACGAAAATATCGGGTTCAATATGGATAAAGCGCTTAGATATGTAGAATTCCAATCACCTGATACTGTTTATTTAGAAGGTGTTAAGACTCGTGATGCTTTTGAATTTCTATCAGAATTGTTTTATAGCGATAAAACTGTTATTACTGAATTTATGGCTAATAATATGACAGATTTAAGACAAAAATTAGCGTTTGAAGATTTTCAATCATTTAAAACTTTGATTTCTTGTTTAATATTTATCCACTCTCGTGATAGCGTAGAAGTATTTGATAAAGAAACTTTGCAAAAATATTTGGCTTAGAACTAATTGTTATATTTGACATGTTAGGTCTTATAAATTACTATTATATGGTAACGGTAGGACAAATGCCCTACTGTTATAGGGGAAGGTACAACTTACCACTTCCAACACACGAGTACTAAGGTTATTGGTTGGAAAGGAGGTAATGCCTATGCTTAACAAAATAATAATGCTATTACTAGCATTTGCAATTGTAGTAATAGCACTAAAGTTAAACGTATAGGGTACTAAGTGAAGCTCTCAACATTTTCTTTGGCGAGACTGTTGGGGGCTTCCCCCTATGTCTATATTATTTACTATTTTCTATTATTTGTCAATTGACAGTTCTCGTTTAATCAAATTAATATAGTTTTTTATCTAAATTCATTAGGTTGGAATTTTGTGAAGTTGTTCAAATATCCGCCAATTGGGAGCATTGTATCAGTTCTGTCATACATTTCTTGAGGCATCATTCTTGCTTTTTCTTGAGCTTCAATTCTTGCATTATAATCGCTGTTTTCTTGGTATTGTTTAACTTTCAATTGCTGATAGCAACCTAATTTTTGGTCAGCATCATTCATTGCACGACATTCTTGTATACCGTTTTCAAATTCTACTCTTCTTTTATACCAATAAGAAGATGTTTCATTAAATTTGCCTAAGCCTTTTGGTTCCGGCGCATCAATAAAGTTTGATGGAACAAAATCTTTCCATTGAGGTTCGTTGATTCCGTCAAGTTGAACAGTTTCTTCTGCAATTGTAGCAGAAAACGGAAGGACTAAAGCTAATAATATAAAAGTTTTTAGAGCAAGAATCTTTTTCATCAAATTTCCCCTTTTTCTAAATTATATCATATCTATCTAAAATCAGCTATATGCAAGAATACCTTTACACAAAATCCGCATTTTTCATTTGAATATAATCTGATTTCACCATTCATTGCTTCAACCAAGCCTTTAACAATAAATAGTCCAAGTCCTGTTCCTCTGGTTGTTCTGGTAGTAGAGTCATCCACACGTGTAAATTTGTCAAACAATGTTTTCAACTTTTCTCTTGGAATCACATCATAATCATTCTGGACGCTCACAACAAGCATATCCTCTCTAATCTCGTAATCTAATGTTATTGGAGAATTTTCTTTAGAATACTTAATCGCATTTTCGATAAGGTTTACAAAAACTTGTTCAATTCTATCATTGTCAGCCAAAACTTCTATATTGCAATCTTCAAGATTGTTGATAATTTCTTTGTGTGCATCATTTTTAATAAGTAAAATAGAGTTTTCAATAACAGTATTAATCGGAATGTTTGTTATATTTACATTTAATCTCGCACCTTCAATATCAGGAATAACAAGCAAATCCTCAATCATCCTCTTCAATCTTTCTGATTGTTTTTTGATAATTTTTAAAGATTTTTGCTTTGTAGCTTCGTCAATTTGAATATCTTGTCTAAGAAGTCTTGAAGTATACCCCAAAATGCTTGTCAAAGGTGTTCTAAATTCGTGACTCACAGTATCAATCATATTTGAGCGGAATTCGTTAACCTGTTTTAATTCTTTGTTCTTCTTTTTTAGTTGAATATATGATTTATGGATTTGATTAACCATTCTGTTAAATTCAGTCCCTAAAAACACAATTTCAAACGGAGTAAATATATTTGTCAGTAATCTTATTCTGCGTTCATAGTTTCCTTTTGATATCGCAATAATTGCCTTGAAAAGCTGACGAATATTGATATACAGATATGATGTATATAAGCCTACAACAAAGAACACCGTAAGCATGGTGAGCAGTATTGAAACAATGATTTTATCACGATTATAGTCAATAGCATGTTTTGTCACAGCTTTTGTCGTGTTAACAATAATCAAAATGTCCGGATTAGTTTTCTTTAAATAAACAAGCGGTTGGTTTTTAGTATCACCATAAACCTCAGCTTTATTCTCAATAAGTTTTTTCGGCAATTGAGAAATGCTCTTATTGTACCCCTCATTTGTGTAGTTACTTGAGGCAACTAAATTATTATCTACAATTACATAAATTTGTCGTTTATCATCGTTCAAAGTTTTGAACAGATTTTTTTTCAAGCTGGTTAAATCCAATACTGCTACTAATATCCTGCCATCTTTAAGCGGACGACTGAATACTGCATAATCGTCTTCAATGCTATAAACTTTGTATTTTTCAAGTTGGTCATCTTTAACAACAGTAAGTTCTTTGTAAAAAGGTAATTCCTTTAATAAAGAATCTAGGTATTTTTGTTCTTGTTCAGGAGATTTATAGTATTCTAAAGTCGTGATTATTTGAGCAAGTTCATTATTAATTGAATGTTCGAAAACATCAATTTCTTCAGATACTGTATTTGCAATCATACTGGCGGCAGAACGTAATTGCGCTCTGTTCGATTGTTGGTTAATGTTGCTGATAATAATACCGCTCACAGTCATGGGAATAAGTACCGCAAAAAATATTACGATAATTATTTGTTCTGCTATTTTTAATCTTCTTTTGCTAAAAAATTGTACCACTTATGTTTCACACTTGTTTTATAATTTTAAAATTATATTATTTGTATCATTCTTCCCCAAAAGGAGTTAATTTATATCCAACATTTGTTACAGTATGTAAGTATTTTGGTTTTTTAGAATCCGGTTCTATCTTGTTTCTTAAAGCCCCAACATGAACTCTTAACATCCTTACATCCTCATCACTACTGTAGCCCCAAACCTCTTCCAGCAATGTTGCAAGTGTTACCGGCTTATTAAAATGCTGCATTAAACAATACAGAATTTCAAATTCTGTAGGTGTAAGTTTCATCCTTTTGTTAAGAATAATTGTTTCTAAAGTATCAGGCAGAATTTCTATCTCTCCAACTTCTAATATTTCATTAGAAGTCAAAGTTTCTTCTTGAGGCTGATTGCGTCTTAACAAAACACGAATTCTTAGTAGAACTTCTTGTATATCAAATGGTTTTACCAAATAATCATCTGCGCCACTATCAAAACCACTTGTCTTATCGCCGATTGTTCCTTTTGCAGTTAGCATTAAGATTGGAACATTAATTTTTGCCTGACGTATATTTTTGCAAACGTCAAAACCGTTCATTTTTGGCATCATTACATCAAGCAAAATTAAATCATATTTGTTATTGAGAGCTTTGTTTAAACCTTCCATTCCGTCAGATGCGGTGTCAACAAAATAACCGCTTGATGAAATATCGAATTCC
Source organism: uncultured bacterium (assembly GCA_900549855.1). Taxonomy (GTDB): domain Bacteria; phylum Cyanobacteriota; class Vampirovibrionia; order Gastranaerophilales; family Gastranaerophilaceae; genus CAG-196. Next base: position 11,208 of record URPS01000037.1, read on the forward strand.
AACAAATCTCTGATTTCTGTATCGTCGTCAACTATTAATATTCTTTTCTTTTCAAGCATAATTACCTTCCAAATACAGGTGGCGGCTGAATATATAGAGGTTTCAGCTTTCTCCAATTTGTTTCATTTTTAGTTAAACCGATTTTTGCAAGAATTTCACCAATTGGATAATCTCCTTGTTGATATGAAATTGCGCTTTCGGCATTTTGAGCCAATCTTTCTAACAAACTATCATCGGTAATGACTTTTCTGCCTTTTACAAGTTCGTCAACTTTTTCCAATTCTACTGCACCTAGAATTTCTCCGTCAAAAACATAAGCTTTGTTTTTTCTTGCATCCAATGCCACCAAATCTTGACCACCAAGGATTTTAGATAAAATTTCAAGTGATGAAACTCCAACAGCTTTGATATCAAGCTGTTGCGCCAAAACTCTTGCTACAGTTGTGCAAGCTCTGATTCCAGTAAAACTTCCGGGACCAATATCTGTTACAATCATATTAATATCTTTTGGAGTCATATTTTGACTCTTCAAAACACTTACAATTGTTGATATTAAATATGCAGAATGATAATTTTTGCCGTCCGACAAAATCGTTTCACTCTTGAGTATTTTTTCATCTTCTGCAAGTGTTATGTATGTTTTATCTAGGCATGTGTCAAAAGCCAATATTTTCAATTTTTCAATCCTTCTATAACTTTTTTATCTTTTTCGCCAACAGCTTTGAATTCATAAATTCTGCTATCGTCATTGTCGTACGTTACATTAATTTCAATTCTTTCAAACGGAAGTTCACCTTGAGAAAATTCAGCCCATTCTACAAAAGTAATTTTTCTGCCGGTTGAATATTCTCTAAGTTCGTCTGTAATAGTTTTTATACCGGTGTTTTCAAGTCTATATAAATCAAAATGATAAACCGGAATTGAAGCACTATGATATTCGTTTAGAATAACAAAACTAGGACTTGTAACTTTTTCTTTGATTCCGAGAGCTTCTGCAACAAGCTTTACAAATGCGGTTTTGCCGGCACCAATTTCGCCAAATAAATTAACAAAACAGCCTTCATCTTTAACAAGGTTTGCAAATTTGTAAGCTAGTTTTTTAGTATCTTCTAGTGTTTTACATTTTTCTCTATACATACCCTGTTCCTTCCGCTTTCTTTTGCTTCGTACAATGCTTTATCTGCATTTTTGAAGAGTTCCTCTCCGGTAAGAGTTGGCTCAAACTCTGCCAAACCCATACTTATTGTCACATTTATATTTTTTTTGTCAATAGGAATTGAAGCTTCTTCAACAGCTTTTCTTAAACGTTCACCAACAATTTGTGCTTCTTCGATATGAGTATAAGGCAAAAGTACTGCAAACTCTTCCCCACCGTATCGTGCCGGAATATCAGATTCTCTTAAGTGTTCTTTAATAATTGAAGCAACCGTACGCAAAACCGTATCGCCACTTGCGTGCCCATATGTATCATTGACTTTTTTAAAGAAGTCAATATCAATCATCATTGCGCACAAAGGATTTTTCTGACGTTTTGTCGTTGCAATTTCTTGTTTTAAACGTGTTTCAAACTGACGTCTGTTATTCAAATTTGTTAATGCATCTAATGTCGCATATTGCAAAACTTTAGAATATGTATTTGCTCTATTTATCGTAATTGCAGACTGAGTAGTAAGTTGTTCCAGATAACTGATATCACGTTTAGAAAGTTTGTCTAATGTACTTCTCGCTACAATACATCCACTGATTTCACCCTCTGTAAGAAGAGGAAATGCGCCGATTTTATCGTTATTCGTTAAGATATAATTGTCTTTTGGATTTAATTGTTTAAGAGCTTCGTAAATTCTTTCATCTTTGCAAGCCTTTGGCCAAACGAGTTTGAATTCATCGCCTTGTTTTAAGAAAACATAAATCAAATGGTCGGATATAAATCTGTCAAGCATTTCACCAATCAAAGGTACGATATAATTTAATTCATATTGTGTTTCAATGATTTTAGCAATATTTTTCATAGAATCATGAAAATCTACGTTAATTTTTGATTGCTCGTTTAATACAATATTTTGTAATTTTAAAGAAATTTGTGAACCAAAAATCTTCATCATAAACAAAAATTCTGTATCAATGAAACTTTCTTCTTCAAATTCAATTTCAATAACTCCAAATTCGCTACCTGATTTCAAAATTGGAATGTACAAAGATTTAATTCCAAAAGTTATTTCGCCTATCACAGATGGAAGTTTGAAAGCTTTAGAATTTATTATAAAATCTTCGCCTTTGATTTTGTCGAAAATATTGTAAATTTCAGATTCGTCTTCTATGACGCTCCAATCGGCAACACAATTCCTTATTGTTCCTGTAACACTATCAAATACATATAAAGAAAGTGCTTTAACAGGTGCAATTTCCTTCAACAAATTCTCTATCTGGTTGGCAAGACCACAAGTGTCTATGTCTTTTTCAAGTAAATTTGCAACTTTTATCAAAAAATGAAAATTCTTATTATTCATTAATACTCATTTTCCTCATCAAATTCTTTAAAGAAATCAAAACCGGCACAGCTTTGAAAATTCTTTATAATAGCCTTGTCAAATTCTTCATCCGGTACAATTTTGCCGTTAACGTATGTATAACCTACATTTCCCAACGGCTCATCAGTAAGTTTTTGTGTGTAATATTCATCACTTGTAATAAATTTTCTTGTCGCATCATTAAGCAAGTTGAATATATAAGTTGATTCTAATGTTGTAGATTGTGGTTCTTCCAAAATAAGTATTGCAGCCTTGTGAAGCTCCGTTATAGAATCTCTATGTCTGTTCAGCTGTCTTAAAAGTACTGCTAGATTGTAGTGTGAATCAAACCTCATTGGTTCAAGCTTGATTGCTTTGCAATAATCAAGTCCGGCTTCACGATATTCACCTCTCAAATGATATGCAACAGCTCTGTTATAGTAAATATCATAGTTCTTTTTTAGAAATCTTAAAGAATTTGTATAGGCTTCGATTGCATCGCCTAAATATGTATAAACTAAATATCTTTTATCAAGAGGCAAATACATTGCTTTTTGTTTGTAAGCAACACCTTTGTTATAATAAGCAAGCCCTCTATTCGCACGGACACTTTTAACATTGCTGTAAACAAAAGGAATCCACAATTTTAACAATTTTATTTGAGTAATTGTATCAAATTGTTCTATTGCTTCATCAAAAAAACCTAAATCTTCTGAATACACAATACCTAAATTCATTCTTGCCAAAACAAATTTTGGATTATATTGAATCGCTTTTTCATATGCATCAACTGCTGAAAAATAATCTTCGTAAACAGCATAAATATTACCAAGATTAAACCAAGCCTCATAATGCTCCGGATAAAGTTTTAGTCCTTCATTGTAATATTCAAGAGTTTTTGCCATGTTATCTTGTGAATATGCCTGATCGCCTCTGTATATCAAGTACATACCCTTAACTTTCATTGCTTGTTTTTCTATCCAACCCCAAAAGAAAAAGCCCAGCAAAGCAATTAAACATATAAGGATAACAAGTGTAACTTTAGAAAATAATTTTCGTAAAATACGTTTCATACGAGATAATTATAACACAAATGTAAGTAGCTTAGGTAGTGTATATGTGAGTTGAAAGTTGAAAATTGAAAGTGGAAAGTTGTATTAAAATTTCTAGAGTATAAATTTGTTCGGTGAACGTAATATTGACTACATGCAAAATTCGTTACAAAACTTAATCAGATTTCAAATCATGAAAACATGGGCGGAGCATGGGTTTGTCATGTATTTAACCCCCAAAACCATGTAGGCATATGTGATTAGCATGGCTGCACACAAGATTTATCAATAGACTTGCAGGTTTGCAAGATTTTTAAGAAAACGTTACAATTGTCTAAAAGTGGGTTGTAAATGCGCTCTTAATCAATATAATAGAAATATGTTAAGGAGTTTTGGGGATTTCCTTAATTTAATAATCAGATAATCACAAACAAATCAAGTTATATTTTGGGGAGGAATAAGTGTTCAAGAGTCGTGATATGGGGAGAGCAATTGCCGTAAAGAGATGGACTCCAACGGCGTTAGAGTGTTACAAAAGAGGATGTGTATGCGAAGGTTGTTTTTATAGTGACTTTTTTAGTGCGACTGCTCAAAAATGTCAAATGAAGGCAGCAGTATTAGAGTTGGTAAGGACAATCGGTGCACCTAATGTTGAACTTCCACAAATTATTGAAGGATAATTACTGAGTTTAGAAAAAAATTTATATCGCTTGGAAAAATTTTTCCAAGCGATATTCTTATACAGTTTATTCCATAAGCCCTTTGCACAAAACAAATCTACCTAAGACTTCAACTTCGCAATAATTTTTAAGTGAATCTACGAGGCATTTGTTTTCACAGAAACCGCCGGAAAGGTAAATTTTTTCAGGTTTCTTGCAAAAATTCCACGCATTGAAAGCAATGCCATGAACGAATTTCGATACCGCTTCAGAAGGTTTTGCTCCTGATGATATTGAATCCATAATTTTTTCCATACCAAAAATACCACAAGTTACAGCAAATTTTTCTGAGTTAAACTCTAAATCTTCCGGCTTTAGGTTATAAAATTTAAGCAGCATTTCTACTGTTGCTCCGGTAGAGCTTGCGCAAGATGTATTCCAATCCATGTCATGGAATTTACCTTTTCTGAACTTTATCCATTTTGCATCACGACTACCTAAATCTAATACAGTTGCTTCTTGAGCTTCAACAATTTTCGTTATTTTTTTAGCCCCTTGAGCCAATGCAATAATTTCATTTTCGCTAGCGTTCGCCATATGACCGCAAGAACGATTTGGAATAATTTTTTGTGATTTTATAATTGATGATGGCAATATGTAAAAAAATCTGTTTTCTTCAGACTTAATTAAGAACTCTTTTGCAAAAAGTTCCTGATTAGTAATTATTTTAGAATATGTTGTTCCGGCATCTAAATATATCATTGTTCTCGACTTGAAAATTTCTTAAAATGAGTTAAAATAAGAATACAGGCAAGGGTAATGCGAATACCCTTACCCACCCATTAACGGGTTTTGATAGTGAGAATTAGTATTATTAATAATGCTAATTCTCTTGTATTGACTTCAATCAACATTTTTACCTCCTTTCCAATGTTGTTGAAACCGAGTTAAAAAGTTTAAGAAATCTTTAGCCTGTATTCTATTTTTAATGTTCTATATTTATTATACTTAAAACACTTTAAATTTATAAATATATTATAAACCGGAGGGTGTCGCAGCAAAGTTAAAATTTCTTGTTTTGTCATAGCATCTTCCTTTCTCTACACCTTTGTCCAACAGAAGAATGTTGTGTATGAATAAAGGATTTTGCCATAAAAGAATTTTCCTACAAAATTTCACAGTAGCAATCTTATTCTGATTGTACTAAAATTTATCTATGGAAAAGTTGGAAAAATATTATAATCAAATAAAAAATTCACCGGTGTTTTTAGGCATGAGTGATGATGAGCTCAAAGGGTTATTGGAATGTTTTGGGGCTCGTATCCGTAAGTTTGAAAAAGAAGAAATGATTATTCGCCAAGGAGATGTTATTTCTAACATTTATCTTATTCTGGATGGCGAAGTTAATATTGAAAAGGATTCATATTGGGGCAGAAGAATTATTATCTCAAGGCTTGGCAAAAATGATAATCTTGCGCTATCTTTTGTTGGTTCAAAGGATGTTGAATCAAGTGTCGATGCAATTACGGTTAAAGATACTACAGTATTAGTTTTGAGATATGAAAAATGTACTTCTATGTGCCAAAACGCTTGTACAAGGCATAAGGTTTTGATTAATAATCTTTTCAGAATTCTTTCTAAGGAGAATATTGAACTTATCCAAAAAATCGAAAATGTTTCTCAAAAAACTATTAGGGATAAATTGCTGACGTATCTTTCAAATGAAGCTCAAAGACAGCATTCAAACAGTTTTGATATACATTTCAATCGTCAAGATTTGGCTGATTATTTGAATGTGGATAGAAGTGCTATGAGCTTTGAATTATCTAAACTTCAAAAAGAAGGTTTGATTGAGTATAACAAAAATCATTTTGAATTGTTATAGCTTATTTTCTCTCCGAGCGGTCACTACTGTTCGATAAAAAATGTTATTTTTTTTATTAACAAAAATACTCCCTTCTCTAAATTCTTTAATTGTAGTAAAATGTTGTTGTAAATTTAGGAAGGTTATTAATATGATTAACAAACTTATTAAAGAAGACACGAAGATGTTTTTAACCGGAAACGAAGTACTTGCCTATGCGGCAAATTCGGCAGAAGCTGAATTTATGTACGGTTATCCGATTACACCTCAGAATGAAATTATGCACACTTGGTGCAAACTTTTGCCAAAAACCGGTGCAGGATTCTTGCAGACAGAAGATGAAATTTCTGCAGGCTTTTCAACCATTGGCGGTATTTTAGCCGGAAAAAGAGCATTTACTGCGACAGCCGGCCCCGGTAATGTAATTATGCAAGACGCTCAATCAATGGCGGAAATGATGAGAATTCCGTTTGTTTGTGCAGTTATGCAGAGAGGTGGACCTTCCACTGCAACTGTTATTTATGCTCAACAAGAAACAAGATTAACTTGTTTTGGCGGTAATGGTGAAGGTTTTAGAATTGTATATTCTACAGCAGGTCACCAAGATTTGTATGATTATATGATTAAAGCGTTCAATACAGCTTGGAAATACAGATTCCCAACTTACGTTTTAGCTGATGGTTATCAAGGTAAGATGAGAGAGCCTGTAATGCTTTATGACCCTGCTTCTCGTGGAATTACCATGGTTCCGACTGAAAAAGCTTTGTTAGGCGATGGTCAAATCGGAGTTGACAGAAAATCTGCCCACTTAAGAAACACTTATAACATGGAAGAAGAACTTATGAATGTTCTTGAAGGTTATAAATCAGATTATGAAAAAATGTCTGAAGAAGTTCAAGAATGGGAAGAATACAAAGCTGAAGATGCTGAAATTCTTGTAATTGCTCACGGTATTGTAGCTCGTTCAGCAAGAACTGCAATTGACGAGCTTAGAGAAAAAGGTATTAAGGCAGGTTTATTCAGACCAATTACAATCAGACCACTTGCTGTTAAGCCATTAAGGGCAGCTGTAAGCAGAGCCAAACAAATTTTATTCACAGAATCTGCAAACGGTCAACTTGCTCAAATGGTATTAGAAAAACTTTACGGACTAAACACACCTTACGAAACACTATTCAAAATGGGTGTTGGCGTTACCGGTGATGATATTGTTAGTAAGGTCGAAGGAATGCTTGTGAATGCGTAACTGCTTAAGTCGTTAGGTCATTAAGTCGTTAAGACGTTAAGTTCATATTAAGAATTTTAATGTTAAATGCGATAGAAGGTTTAGTTTTGTTATATATAAAAGACTTAGCGACAATATATAAAGTCAAGATAGTTGGAAAGTCGTTAGTAATAACTAAAATGAACTTAATGACTTAATGACTATAAGACTTAACGACTCACTAAAAAGGAGATAAATATGTCAGAAATATTAACTTTGCCACCAAAGCTTCCGAAATCACAGAATGCGGAAGTCGGTGCGAGCAAATTTTGTCCGGGATGTGGACACGGTATAACTTTAAAAGCTTTAGAAACAGCAATAGATGAACTTGGTATCCAACAAAAAACTGTTTTTGGTTGTGATATCGGATGTTCACTTCTTGCGTGGAATTATTTGGATGTTGATACTGTTCAAACTCACCACGGAAGAACAACTCCGGTTATCTATGGTTTTACAAGAGCAAACAAAGACGCAATCGGTATTGCATACATGGGTGACGGCGGTGGACTTGCTATCGGGTCACAACACCTTGTAAATGCTTCTGTTAGAGGCGAAAGAATGATGATTGTTGTAGTTAATAACACTAACTACGGTATGACAGGTGGTCAAATGTCACCTACAACAATGCCCGGACAAAAAACGGAAACTACTCCTTACGGAAGAGATTGTGAAGTTACCGGTAAACCTGCTAAAGGTGCTGAAATGGTTGCTGCAATTGCAGATCCTGCAAAATCTTTCGTAGCTCGTTCAACTGTTTCAAACTTCATGAAACTTAAACAAACATTTGTAAAAGGCTTGAAAAATGTTGAAAACGGCGGATTCTCATTTGTAGAAGTTTTATCAATTTGTCCTCTTAACTGGAGAACAAATAACGTCGATACATTCGGAAGACTTCAACAAATGGAAGAATTCTTTGAAGTTAAAGAGTTTTTGAATCCGGAAGGATAGAACATTTAAGAGTCTTTAAGTCGTTGGGTCTTTAAGTCGTTGAGTTCGTATTAAGAATTTTAATATTGAATGCGATAAGAGAATTGGTGGCATATAAAAAAGTTTAACAAGTCAAAACTACAATAATAATTAAAATGAACTTAACGTCTTAACGACTTTATTACCTAACGACTTAAGTAAAAAAGGAGATAAAAATGTCTAGAACAAAAATAGTTTTAGCCGGAGAAGGCGGGCAAGGTGTGCAATCTATTGCAAAAATCCTTGTTGAAGCTGGTTATGAAGCCGGTAAACAAGTTTTATATATTCCAAACTTTGGTGTAGAACAAAGAGGCGGCGTTTCAATTGCTTTCTGTCAAATCGCTGATGAAAGAATCGGTGAACCAAGATTTGCAAAAGGTGATATTATTATTATGCTTTCTGATAGAGCAATTGACAGATGCGAAGCTTATGTAAGCGAAAATTCTACAGTTGTTTATGATACATCTGTTTGCACAAAAAAACCGCAAGTAAAATGCAAACAAGTAATTGGTGTTGATGCTAACAAAATTGCGAATGAAAAACTTAGTGCAAGAGTATTCAATATTATTATCTTGGGTGTTTTACTTGCAGCAACTAATGTTTTGAAACTTGATGATATTAAAAATGCTATGGAAATGGCACTTGGTAAAAAATTTACTGCCAAACCTGAATTAAGAGAATTGAATTATAAAGCTCTTGAAATGGGAATGGAATTGGTGAACGTCGGAGCAAGAGTGTAGAAAAAGTTTAGAAGAACTAAGTTTAGGAGTTTAGAAGAAAAATTAAATATTTGACTGTTAAACTTGTTAGTTAATAGTAATTATTATAACTTCTTCTCAACTCCTAAACTCCTCAACTTCTAAACTACTAAATTACTAAACTCGAAAGAAAGGATAAACAATGACAGAAAAAGAATATCACGGCTATAAAGTTGAAGGCGTTGGTAAAGGTAAAGCAGATTATTATGTTTATACCGATTTGTGTAAAGGCTGCGGACTTTGTATTGCAAAATGCCCTATGAATAAAGCCGGTAAAAAATGCTTGGATTGGTCAAAAGAAGTAGGCTTATATCAAACACCTGCAGTTGCACCTGATCCGGAAGTTTGTATTGCTTGCGGAGCCTGTGCTCTAACTTGTCCAGATAGCGCAATTAGAATTGAACGCAAGCCAGCAAACTAATTTTGAAATTATTTTTTTAGAAAAACACTTTTGGTTTATGAACCGGAAGTGTTTTCTTTTCCTCTATACCCCATGCCGGCTCTATAACCTGAGATTGCGTAAAGAATTGGCAAAGCCGGCTCAATCCACTTTAATCCGGACATTACGGCAACTGTTGCAATGTCGTCTGCGTGTAAACAAATATCCAATACTTCGGGTTTGCGCTTTTTATCATCATTATCTTTAAAGCAGCGATTGATAAAATGCTTGCCTATGTAGTTTGCAATCTTGCTGCCGCCAATTACACCGGTTAAAATAATTCCGCTAACCATTCCTAACGCTCGGACAGATTTCGATTTTATGTTACATTTTTCCAGTATGCCGAGTGCAGCTCCCGCTCCGATATTGCAGAGGAAAATATTGGCGAGATATTGGTACGCTCCTTCTTTAATTTTGTTTGGAATTTTAGCTTTATAATCAGAGTCAGTGAGCTTATCGCCTGCAATTCCTCCTGCAATACCACCGAGAACAGGTATTAGACCGTATATAGAAAGTCTGCCAATTTCTGAAAAAATATCATTTGATGTTATGTTTTCCGGTTCCGGTATAAGCTCATTGAAAAGAGCTTTGCCATCAGCAGTTTTTAAACTTTCAGAAAGTTGTTTGATTTCCTTTATACTTAAAACATTTGATTTTGCTTTTTCTAAGATTTTGCCGGTTTTCTCATTTGTCAAATTGTTTGACAAGAAAGTATCTATTATTTGAGTATTATTTTTCGTAAGTTGTGTATTACTGACAAATTTCGGGGCGGTTCGGAATATTTTTGAACTTATTTTTGGCGCATAAAGAGAAGACGCTACCGCCCCAAACATCGTCAGTCCTGATTGAATCGCTTTTCTTTTGCGATTTTCAACAGGTGTATTATTACTTTCCTTTAATACAATATATCCAGCACCTGCACTCAAGGCAGCTGGTACTGTTTTTGTAAAATTGTTTACCAGCCTTGGCTGATCAAGAAATTTACCAAAGTATTTTATTATTTTCATGTTCGGTTAGCCTAACAACTTGTTAAAAACATAGTAAGGCAAGCCTTACATTTTGTCAAGCCAAAAATTTTTTTGATTAGGATTATTTTTTAAAAATAAAAAACACAGCCAAAATAATGAATATAAATCCTATCAAATAATTCCATTTGAATTGTTCCTTAAGATACAGTACGGAAAAGAATGAGAAAACTGTTAGCGTAATTACTTCTTGTATTGTTTTTAGTTGGACTGCATTATAGCAATCATAGCCGATTCTGTTTGCCGGAACTTGAAAACAGTATTCAAAAAATGCAATTCCCCAGCTTGCTAAAATGACAATTAATATTGGCAAACTTCTGAAACGCAAATGTCCGTACCAAGCAAATGTCATAAAAATATTTGATATTAATAATAGAATAATTGGCATAATGTGTCTAAACATAAGATAATTTTAGCACGAAAAAATCGCTTTGCTATTGCAAATGCTGTATTTGTGTTAAAATTTAAACAATTGTTAATATAGGAAGGAGAATTATAAATGGCACAGAGAATTGGTATAGACGTAGGTGGAACCAATGTAAAAATCGCACTTGTAAGCGATAAAGGTAAAATTATTTATTCAAATTCAATCCCAACAAGAGCAGAAATGGGGTATGAATACACTATAAACAGCATGAAAGATGCAATTAGAGATTTGCTTAAAGAAACAAAAATGAAAGCTGAAGATATTGAAGGCATGGGTTTTGGCTTCCCTGGGCAAATTGATTGCAAAAAAGGTATCGTAAGACTTGCTCCTAATATCCCTGGGTGGGTAAATGTTCCAATCGCAAGTATTATGGAAAAAGAATTTGGTATTCCTACTCGTGTTGATAATGATGTAAGAACAGCTGCTTTAGGTGAATTAAATTATGGTGCAGGTGTTGGATGTGAAAACCTTGTTTGTATTACAGTTGGTACAGGTATTGGTTCCGGTCTGGTAATCAATGGTAAATTGGTTCGTGGTGCTGATAATGCTGCCGGTGAAATCGGTCATATTAAATTAAATATGCAAGGTGGCCCACTTTGCGGTTGTGGCGATAGAGGTTGTTTAGAAGCTTACGCTTCAGGTCCAAGCATTGTAGCAATGGCCGAAGAATACATCAAAGGCGGCAAGTCAACTAAATATAGAGAACTTGCAAACCCAGATATTACACCTTATGTTGTTGCAGTTGCGGCAAAAGAAGGTGATCCGGTTGCAAAACAAATTTTCAAAATAATGGGCGAATATATCGGTATGGGATTAACGAGTGTTGTTAACCTTCTTAATCCGGAAAAAATTATTATCGGTGGTGGTGTTGCTGATGCAGGTGATATCTTGCTAGACCCTATCAGAGAAACAATTGCAAAACGTGCAATGACCATTCAAAAGAACGTTCAAGTTGTTCCTGCACAATTGGGTAATACAGCCGGTGTAATCGGTGCAAGCTTGTTGATTAAATCATAAGTTGCTAAATTAAATAATTAAAAACAGGGTCGGATTAATTAATCCGACCTTGTTTTATTTATGACTTATGCAGAAATAAAAGTTAGTGTCGGTTATTCTCTCTTCTAGCAGGAGAGGGAATGTAGGCTTTGCTTTTTTGCCTCTAAAATATTTAATTTTTATATGATACCTTATAAAAATATTAACTACACTCAATTTTATTATAGTAAAAGTTGTTGCATGTACTTCTACCTCACCCTAGCCCTCTCCTGCTAGGAGAGGGAATGACCGACACTTGAT
>URPS01000038.1 GCA_900549855.1 uncultured bacterium
CGTGACATCTCTCCCGCTCAATGGATGTTGCGGGCGAGAATTAAGTTTTAGAAGAATCTGTACCTCCCCCGAGGAGAGGGGACGCGCCCTACTTGTAATTACAACTACAAATTGTTTTAAAATAATTTTCCACTTTCAACTTATATAAACATTTATACCACTACCTAGGTAATTTTTATTTTTTATGTTTCAAGAATAATTATTATATGAAAAAATTTTTACTTTTATTTTTAGGTGCAATTTTAGGGATTATAGGATTTTTATTTTTTATTCACAATATCTATAATCTTCGAGTTACTGCGGTTTTTGAAGATATGGAACCATTTCCACGCAACTTAAACGTATATTACAAAGGTTTTAAACTCGGACGTTCTATAAGAGTTCATCCGTCAAAAGATTTTACAGCTACACAAGTTGATATGGTTTTAAAAGCAAAAGATTTATCTTTGCCAGACAATATTACAGCCAAAGTTAAAACTAAAAATAAAAAAGACTATATTGAATTGGAATACCCTGACGCTCCATCAATAACAAATTTAAAAAATCATGGCTTTATACAAGGTAAAAAAGGGTTAGATATTGCAGGCTATATTGATAAGCAAGCAGAAGGCGGAGGCTTGGATGAAATAAAAGAAAATCTAAACAAAACAGTAGAATCGGCAAGTGGAACTCTAGATGCTATAACAGAGCTTGTTAACACCGGAAACGAAATTCTAAAAGATTTGCGTCCTTCGTTAAAAGAAACAGGAGAAAACTTGGCATACATGAGTAAAAACTTGGCTGATGTTACATCAGAACTAAACCGTTCTGCAAAACCTCAAAGATTGAATAATACTTTTGCAAATATAGAACAAACAACTAAAAATATTGAGAGAACAACAAAGAACTTAGAGCAAGCAAGTGTAAATGTCGCAAACATTTCTGCTCACGCACAAAGCGAAACAATAAGTTTGGTAGATTGTGTTATTGCGAACACTAATACTGTCATTAAAAATATTAATACCGTAGTTAATAACACAAATGATATTGTGAAAGGATTCCAAGCAACTCTTAATAAACGTTTTGCCGGCATGAAAATTATGTTTGGCAAACCGTTAAAAAGCAAGGGGTAAAAAGTAATATAAAAACAAAGAATGACTTATTACAAATTATTAGCAATATTGTTCCATTTCTAAACAGATTTCATTCATCACAAGTATGTTAATTTATGTAAAGATTATTTTTTTAATTAAAATTTAGTAAACTCAAAATCGTTTATATTAATAAGCGAGGAATTATTATGGCGTTAAACATAAACAACAATTATCAAACAGGTGAAGTCCCCAATAATACAAATAATGGACAACAAAAAGAAGTCGAAAACGAGGTTCAAAAAGCTGACCAACAGCTAAGAGAATATTATAACTCTCTTGGCAATTATAGCGCTCCTTCTATGAGTAATATTTGTGATTTACACAATGCAGGTTATATCAAAGAAAGTGATTACTTCGATGGAAAACATAGCAATTTATGCAACATATATGGGAAAGCTGCATCTGCTTTTGGTGATGTATTAGGAAATCTTGCGAATCAGACAGTAAGTGACGTTAAGAATGCAATTGCTAACGTAAAAAATGCGACAGATAAAGCGGTTGCAGGATTAAAAGCTTTAATTCATGATGAAGATACAGTAATTGAAGCAAAAATAGAAGTAAAAAATGCACAAAATGCTGAAAATGAGCAACAAGAAAATGCTGTACAAGAAAACACCGTACAACAAAATGTGTCTAGCGAAAAAGATACCCAAAAAACTATAAAAGAAATACTATCGGCAATGAACATCGAATATGACGCAATTCCAGAGGATGTACAAAAAGATTTAATAAAAAAATATGCTAATATAGAAAATTTTGCAAGCATAAATAACTTAGAATATTATGATGAAGATACGTTAAAAGAGCGATTAGTATGGTATGCTCAAGCTAAATTAGGGTATAGCACGAATGCAATGAGTTCATATATTCGTCAAAGAAATGCTGAATCAATAAGAAAACAATTTAATTCAAACAAACCAATTGGTTCAAATGAAACTATTGTTGAGTATTATCAAAGATTAGAAAAAGAAGCTAAAAGAGCATAGTGCGAGAAAAACATAAGCAGTTTCCACAATCATGATTTTTCACACAATTAAATATAGCGGTCGAAATTCGTTTGAATTTCGACCGCTTTCATAATATCCTTCGTATTTATTAATGTTCTGAAAAAATTATCTCTTAGAGAATTGGAATCTCTTACGAGCTCTTTTTCTACCATATTTTTTACGTTCTTTAACTCTTGCATCTCTTGTCAACAAGCCTTCTGAACGCAATACGTTTTTGTATTCTTCATTAACTTTCAATAATGCTCTTGAAATACCATGTCTGATTGCAGCTGATTGAGCAACGATACCGCCGCCAACAGCCTTAACTCTTACATCATATTTATCTTGGTTTTCTGTCAAAACTAATGGTCTATAAATCATCATTTCAACAGCTGGCATATTACCAATATAAGCACCTAATGTTTTACCATTAACGAAAATTCTGCCTTTACCTTTTACAAGTTTTACAACAGCAATCGCACATTTTCTGCGGCCAGTAGCCATAATTTCTTTAGATTCAGCCATTATTTAGCCTCCTTTTCTAACACGATTGGTTTTTGAGCTGCATGTGGGTGTTCAGAACCACAATATACTTTCAATTTTGTAAATTGTTGATCACCCAATGTGTTGTGTTGCAACATACCTTTAACAGCTTTTTCAATTAATTTTGTTGCATCTTTTTCACGCAATTCTTTAACTGAAGCTGATTTTAAACCACCAGGGAAACCTGTGTGGTGATAATAAATTTTATCAGTTTCTTTATTACCTGAAACAACTACTTTTTCTGCATTGATAACGATAACAAAATCACCGGTATCAACGTTTGAAGTATATTCAGGTTTGTTTTTCCCTCTTAAAATGTTTGCTACTCTTGATGCTAAACGACCTAAGATTTCGCCTTCTGCATCAATTACATACCATTTTCTTTCAACTTCAAGAGGTTTTGCTGAATATGTTTTATTTAACATTATTTTATTCCTTATTTTTCTCTTGTATTTTTACTACATTTGAGGATAATCTACCCTCATTAGCGTCAATCCATAAGGACTGACTGTTTGCCCCGCCTTACAGCGGTCACGTGCTTCCAAAACATTTTTCATGTGTTCTACCGGAAGCTTATGTCCTTCTATTTCTAGAAGAGTACCGACTATGGTTCTTACCATATTATAAAGAAAACGATTTCCTTCTAAATGAATAAAAACTCTGTCACCCTTCTCTCCGACTCTTTCAACATCGGCACGAGTGATACAACAAATCTTGCTTGGGTTAAGCGTTCCGGAACTCTTAAAACTTGAAAAGTCGTGTTCTCCCAACAAGAAGTTCAAAGCGGTTTGCATCCGCTCTACATCTAATTCGTATTTTACTCTTAAGATATCACCGTCAAATGCTTGCTTATAACGTCTATTTATAAGTTCGTATCTGTAATATCTCGCCTTTGCAGACTTTTGAGCATGAAACGAATCTGGGACAACTTTCAAGTTGTCAACTGATACATCATCAGGGAGGATTTCGTTCACATGATAGATAAATTTTGAAGCAACAATATCTTTATCACAATCAAAATGAACGACCTGTCCTAATGAATTTACACCTTTATCAGTTCTTCCGGAGAAGATTGTTTTTATCGGTCTATTATTTTGGCTTTCGCCAGTTTTTATCAAAGTTCTAATTGCTTTCTCCAGTTCGCCCTGTATTGTTGGTTTATCAATTTCTTGTCCATTTTCAAACTGAATTTGGCTTCCGAAATAGTTTTTACCTCTATACTGAACGTCAAGAGCGTAGCGCATTCATTATACCAATTGGATTAATGCCATTTCAGAAGCATCACCTCTACGTGGAGGAAGTCTGAAAATTCTTGTATATCCGCCTTGTCTTGATGCATATTTAACACCGATGATGCTAAATAATTTTCTCAAAACTGTTTGTTTAGCTAATTTTTTGCCTTCTTGCGGAGCATCAAATACTTCACCGGTAGCTGTATCAATCAATTGACCGATTTCTTTATCAAAGATATATCTGCCAGCCAATCTTCTTGAGTTCAAGTCACCTTTTTTTGCCATAGTGATAACATTTTCAGCATATGGTTGAAGAGCTTTTGCTCTTGCCATAGTTGTTTTAATTTCACCGTGTACAAAAAGTTCAGTAGCTAATGAACGCAACAAAGCCTTTCTTTGGTCTTGTGCTTTACCAAGCGTATTCTTTTTTGTTTGGTGTCTCATTTTACTTTTCCTTTATTATAATTTACTGTTTCTTTATTTTATTTAATCTTGAATTATTGCTTAGCACTTTGCTTTCGCTCATTTCTTTCTATGCAAAATTCAATTATTCAGCAGATTCTATAACCATACCATCTTCATCAACTTCTGGATTTGGAGCTAGGTCTAAACCGAAGTGGTGCAATCTTTCGATTACTTCATCTGAAGACTTTTTACCAAAGTTCTTAATGTTTAATAAATCATGTTCTGATTTTTTCAACAACTCTGCCATAGAATTGATACTTGCTCTTTTTAAGCAATTGTATGCTCTTACAGATAATTCCAATTCATCAATAGTGATTGAAGGTTCTTGTTCAGTTTCTTCTACTGTTTCTTCAGCAGCTACAACTTTTTCTTCAATGTCTTTATGACTTGATTTGCCAGCAATTGATGCGATTTGTACAAAATGATCAATCAATAAATCAGCAGCTTGAGTTAATGCTGTTGTTACATCTAGAGTACCATTTGACCAAATTTCAAGAGTTAATTTATCGAAATCGATATTGTCACCTACACGAGTGTTTTCAACTTCGTAACGAACTCTTTTAACAGGCATAAATGTTGCATCAATAGGAAGCATATCAATAGGAGCGCCAGCTTTAGCGTTTCTAGGAACATCATTTGCTACATAACCTTTACCTGTTTCTACAACAACATCAGCATGGAATGAACCACCATCTGCAATTGTACAAATAAGCCAATCAGGGTTAACAACCTTAACACCTGCAGGTAATTGGATATCACTAGCCAATACTGGACCAGGTTTGTCAACATCAATTCTCAAATTTTGAGGTTCTTTTGAGTCAGTTTTAATAGCCAAACCTTTAAGATTTAACATAACATCAATAACATCTTCCAATACACCAGGAATTGCAGTGTATTCGTGAGTAATACCTTCAATTCTGCAAGAAGTTACAGCTGTACCTTCCAAGCTTGAAAGCAAAACACGTCTTAAAGCGTTACCGATAGTTGTTCCAAATCCTCTTTCCAATGGTTCAATAGTAAATTTACCATATTGTGAACCGTCAGAACTGGTCATTGTATTAACAGTTTTAATTTTTAATTCCATATTATTTTCTCCTATCAGCCTATTTTGAATAGTATTCTATAACAAGTTGTTCTTTGAATTCAGGATCTAATTCTTCTCTTTGAGGAATTCTTTCGAAAGTAATCTTCAAAGCATCTTTATCAACTGTAATCCAAGCTGGAGCACAAGATAAATCAATAGCACTCATAACAGTTTTCAAGTAGTCATTGCTTCTTGATTTAACAGTGATTACGTCACCAGGCTTAACTAAATATGATGGAATATCTACTTTTTTGTCATTAACCATTACGTGACCATGGTTAACAATTTGTCTAGTTTGTTTACGTGTTACGCCGAAACCAGCTCTGAATAAAATGTTATCAAGTCTTGATTCAAGAATTTGAAGTAAGATTGTACCTGTAACACCTTTCTTTCTTGCTGCTTCATTGTAATATTTAGCGAATTGTTTTTCGCTTACTAAATATGTTAATCTGATTTTTTGTTTTTCATTTAGGTGAATTGCATATTCAGAAAGTTTTTTTCTAACAGCACCATGTTGTCCTGATTCTGTTTGTCTCATGGAAGAAGTTAACTTTCTATTTGATAAATCTTTTACACCATAATTACGAAATAATTTATTCGTTGGTCCAGTATATCTTGCCATTATTTTCTCCTTTTCTTTTGTCGGGCATCTATGGTTTGTGCTTTTGGCGAAAGCTCAAGCCCCGACTTCTATTTTATTAGTGAACCGTGAATAGTGAGTGGTGAATAGAATACAAGCCTATTCACTAGTCACTACTCACAAGTCACTAGCGTTACTACACTCTACGTTTTTTAGGTGGACGACATCCGTTGTGAGGGATTGGTGTTACGTCCTTAATCAAAGTAATTTCCAAACCAGCTGCTTGGATAGCTCTGATTGCTGTTTCACGACCTGAACCAGGTCCTTTAATATGAACTTCAACCTTTTTCATACCTTGGTCAATTGATTTCTTAGCAACTAGTTCTGCTGCTGATTGAGCTGCAAACGGAGTACCTTTTCTAGCACCTTTGAAGCCTGTAGCACCAGCTGTTGCCCAAGCAATAGCATTACCTTGAGTATCTGTAGAAGTTACAATTGTATTATTGAATGTTGATTGAATGTGAACAACACCCTGCAATACATTTTTCTTTTCTTTTTTCTTTGTAGTTTTTGGTCTTGCCATTTTTGTATTCCTTTATGTTTCTGTTATTTTTTAAATTTTTTTAATTGAAATTATGTTTTTAGCTTTATTATCAATTATTAGATTTTACTAACACAAAATTTCATTATTTCTTTTTACCTGCGATAGGTCCAGTCTTTTTACCACGTCTTGTTCTTGCGTTAGTTTTTGTTCTTTGACCTCTGCAAGGAAGACCTCTTTTATGACGCATTCCTCTGTAAGAGTTGATTTCTTGAAGACGTTTAATATTCATTGTAACTTCACGTCTTAAGTCACCTTCAATGTTGTATTCAGTTAACGCATTACGCAATTCTCTGATATCATCTTCTGTTAAATCATCTGTTCTTAAATCTGGAGAAATACCAGTTTTTTCAAGAATCTTTTTGCTTCTAGCAGGTCCTATACCGTAGATATAGGTTAAAGCGATTTCTAGTCTTTTGTTACGAGGTAAGTCTACCCCAACTAATCTTGCCATGTTTTTCTTTCCTTTATGTTTTTTGTACTTAACTTTTTAGTTCGTTTTAGGTTATTGCTTTTATGGTGAGTAGTGAGAAGTGAATAGCTGGAAATATCCAATCACTAATCACTGTTAACTCCTCACTAGCCTAACCTTGTCTTTGTTTGTGCTTAGGGTTTTCGCAAATTACGGCAACTCTGCCTTTTCTTTTAATAACCTTGCATTTGTCACACATAGGTTTTACTGATGATCTTGTTTTCATTGTTTTTTCCTTTTTGTTTATATTACTTTTACTTTTAAACTATTTTAGACGGAATGTAATTCTTCCTTTTGATAAATCATATGGTGTCATTTCTACTTTTACTCTGTCACCAGGTAAGATTCTTATAAAATTTTTGCGGATTTTTCCGGAAATATGCGCCAAAATTTCATGATCATTTTCCAATTTAACTCTGAACATTGCATTTGGCATGGATTCCAAAATTGTTCCTTCGATTTCTATAACGTCTTTTGCCATTATTTTCCTCTATTTTTCGGCTGTCAATTTTGCTAATTTTATAGCATTATAATTAATGATACTTGCTAAAATTCTGAATGCAAGCTATTCTATTATATTTTCACCGATTATGTAAAGATTTATTACTAAATGTTTTTTAAATATTAGGTTATATATAAGATATCTTTAATCATGACAAAATTTCCTTTACTAAAGGGTTTTTAAAATATTAACAATTTTTAAAAAACTTCTTCTTTATAAAAACAAACAAAATAAAAATCTAAAATCTGCATTCTAATTTGTTTATTATATAATAAGGGAAATGATTAATTATTTGAAAGGGATTATATTATGTTAAGAGCCGGAATTGTAGGACTTCCAAATGTTGGAAAATCAACTTTGTTTAATGCACTAACTGCTACAAAAAATGCACAGAGTGCTAATTATCCGTTTTGTACAATTGAGCCGAACGTAGGTGTAGTAGTTGTACCGGATGAAAGATTACAAATATTATCTGATTTATGCAAAGCAAAAGAAATCATTCCAACCGTCATAGAATTTGTTGACATTGCAGGACTTGTAAAAGGTGCAAGTAAGGGTGAAGGATTGGGAAACCAATTCTTGCACAACATTAGAGAAGTTGACGCTATTATTCAAGTTGTAAGATGTTTTGATGACGAAAACACTATCCACGTTGAAGGTAAAGTTGACCCAATTTCTGACATTGAAACAATTAATACAGAATTGGCATTAGCAGATTTAGCTTCTGTAGAAAGACGTTTACAAAGGATTTCTAAACAAGCTAAGGGCGGAGATAAAGAAGCTGTTCTTGAAGCTAATGCGTTAGAAAAATTGACACCGTTACTAAGTAATGGCACATTTATAAAATTGGAAGAACATTTTAATGAGGATGAGATTAATGTTCTTAAACCTTTGAATTTAATGTCAGTAAAACCTGTAATCTATTGTGCCAATGTTTCTGAATTTGATTTGAAATCCGGCAATGATTATACAAAACGAGTTGAAGAATATGCAAAATCTCACGGCGCTCAGACAGTTATTATTTGTGCAAGAATTGAAGAAGAACTTGTTGAACTTGGTGAAGAAGGTGCTAAAGAGTATTTGGAAGAGCTAGGTGTTCAAAATAGTGGTATAGATAAGATGATTAAATCTGTTTATAAATTACTAAATTTGATTACGTTTATAACAGCCGGTGAAAAAGAAGTTCATGCTTGGACAATTACTGAAGGAACAAAAGCTCCACAAGCAGCCGGTGTAATCCACACTGACTTTGAAAAAGGTTTCATAAGAGCAGAAGTTACAGGCTATCAAGATTTTGTAGACAACGGTTCTTATACTGCTTGCAAAGACAAAGGTGTTACAAGACTTGAAGGCAAAGATTATGTAATGCAAGATGGCGATATTGTTCATTTTAGATTTGCTGTATAAAATAAACTCTAATTCTATAGAAAAGAATAATTGAGCGAAAAGGACAATAATATGGACAGAGTATTATCAGATAAAATTAACATTCTAAAAGCTTTAGCAATAATTCTTGTAGTATCGGGACATTTAGAATTTCGTTTTTTTGATATGTTTCCACCGTATTCTTTTCAATTAGCGCTATTTTTCTTTATATCCGGAATGTTATTTAAGGATAAATACTTAGATAATGTTTTGAAGTATGTTAAGCGTAGAGTTAAGAGTCTTTTGGTATTGTATTTTCTATATTCAGCTTTTTATGCCATTGTTACTATTGGGCTCGAAAAACTTACCGGAAAATTTTGGGGAATGGAATTAAATCTTAAAAACTTTCTGATAACTCCTTTTTTAAATGGACATCAGTTTGATTTATCTTGCCCTATGTGGTTTGTACCACAATTATTTATCACAATGATTGTATTTTTATTCCTGCAAAGACAGTTTAGAGGGATAAATAATAGGGTAAATCAGGGAGAAAATGAAGAAACAAGCGAATGGATAAGGGCAATTTTCTATTTTGCAATTGGTTTCGCCGCAATTCCGTTAGCAAAAATATTCCCAGTAACTCCGGTTTTTCTGGTTTTAATTAGAACGATGTTTTCTTTATTATTTGTATATTTGGGACATTTTTACATAAAAAAAATTCACAATAACTACAACATTTTTACCCCAAAAATTTTAGGTTTTGTTATTTGTATTCAAGCGATATTGTGGCATTTTAACCGAGATTTCACACCGGAGCATGGCATCGGATTAAGTTATGTTCTAGTCTGGGCAAGATTTGATAGCCAATTAATAGTTCCGGTATTAACAAGTCTTACAGGGATTTGGTTCTCATTATTTTTCGTGGAAGTTGCTTATAATTATATAAAAGATATAAAATTCGTAAAAATGATAGGCGAAAATACTTATCATATTATGGCAAACCACTTATTAATTATGTATATCATTACTGCAATTATTTTTAAAATAAATGGCATTCCACTATACATAAGAAATCTGCATAATATTTATTGGATTTATAATCCGATTCAGAATACGTACTTGTACTTTGTAATAACAATGATTGCAACAACTTATATTGGAGAAGGTTTACGAACAATCAAGAAAAAAATCCCCCTTGTTAAAGACCTTTAAAGACATATAAGTTCGCTAAAAAAGTTTGACAATAGATTTAATTTGACGTTAAATAAGAGCTATGAAGATAATTATTTTCGGAGCAAATGAACTTGGTTCTATGATTGCTTCTGAGTTATATACAGAAAATGATATTACAGTTGTTGATGATGAACGATATAAAACAGACGTTTTTAACAAGCTTGATGTTGGTTTTGTATCCGGTAATGCGTCTAATATAGAAGTTTTAAGACAGGCATCAATAAAAAATGCTGATGTTTTTATTGCTTGTACCGCTTCTGACGAGTTGAATATTGTAGCTTGTTTAACTGCAAAAAGAATCAGTACAGTAAAAACAATTTGTTTTGTAAGAAAAGAAGAATATAAATATTCTTTAGGCTTGGCAAAAGATGCTGAATACAATTGCGATTTTTATATAGATAACGTTGTTTGGCCGGAAGAACTTTTGACACAAGAAATTTTTAGAATTATTACTGTAGCTAAAGCTCTTGATGTTGAACATTTTGCGGATGGTAGAGCAAGACTTTTGGAATACAAAATTGCAAAAAATTCCATTCTGGTTAATCAAATGGTTAAGAATTGTGATTTCCCTAAAGATACTGTAATTGTCGGAATTACGAGAAATTCAGAATTATTTATACCAAATGGTGAAACAGTTTTACACGAAGATGACAAAGTTATTTTTATGGGATTATCAAACTCCTTAGATATTTTAGCCGGTAAATTTTTCCACGAAAAAGAATTTGTAAAAAATGTTGCCATTATTGGTGGCGGAAATGTAGGATTAAAATTAGCTAAAAATCTTGAAGATTTAAAATTAAACTTAAAGATTATTGAAAAAGACCCTGCAAGATGTGAATACTTATCACAAGAACTTAATAACACATTAATAATTAACGGTGACGGCACAGATTTAGAATTACTGAACGAAGAAGATATCGCAGCTTCAGATGTTGTTGTTAGTGTTACAAATAATGACGAGAAGAACTTGCTTTGTTCTTTGTTAGTAAAACATATGGGCGCAACCAGAGTAATTTCAAGAGTTTCAAAAAGTACAAATGTCGAACTTTTTGAACGTGTAGGAATTGATATTGCAATTTCTTCAAAAACAGCATCTTTGAATGAAATTAAGAATAACATAAAAGAAACAAATATCGGTATCTTAGCAACAGTTGAACAAGGCAAGGGGGAAGTCCTTGTTATTGAAATACCGGAAAATTACCAGACAAAGAAAATTATGGAATTAAGATTACCTGCAAAAGCAATTGTTGGAGTTATTCAGCGTAGAAAAAGAATCATTATTCCAAATGGTGCAACTCAAATTATGAGCGGAGATAATTTGATTATATTTACAACAAGCGAAAACGCTCCGATTATTAAGAATTTCTTCGAGGAAATTGAATGAGATTAACTTATTTAGCATATTCGTTCAGTTTAACAATAATGTACTTTAGTTTCGTACTTTTGCTTCCAATCTTGGTTGCCTTGTATTACCACGAAATAAATGCGATTTTTCCGTTCTTGATATCCGCAGCTGCCGCTTTAATGATATCTGTAACCTTAAAAAAACTAGTTCAAGGTGTTTCGCAAATAAAAAGCATTAATGATATCAAGAAATCAGAAGGTTTGTGTGTTGTATCTTTTTCTTGGATTTTCGCAGCAATAATAGCAGCTATACCGTATTTATTTTTTGGATTCAGCCCTATTGATGCTCTTTTTGAAGCAACATCCGGAATTACAACAACAGGTGCTACTATTTTAACAAATTTTGATTACCCAAATGCTCTATTCTTTTGGCGTTCATTTACACAATGGTTGGGCGGTATGGGAATTATTGTCTTATTTATAGCAATATTGCCGCAGTTTGCTATTGCCGGTCGTCAAATGTTTTTTGCAGAAGCCCCAGGCCCTACTGAAGAAAAATTTACACCAAGGATTAAAAGTACCGCTGCGGCTTTATGGAAAGTTTATGCCGGACTTACAGTATTTGAAATTATTTTATTAAAATTAAACGGTATGACCAGTTTTGGTGCAATTTGCGTTTCTTTTTCTTCAATATCTGGTGGGGGGTTATCACCTTACAGTCAAAGTATGGTTGGAATATCTATTCCACTTTTGTGGATAATCTCTTATTTTATGTTTTTTGCCGGTTCAAGTTTTAACTTACAATATAAAGTTTGGACAAAATTTAATCCGTTATTATTATTCAAAAATGAAGAATTCAAAGTTTATTTTTCAGCAGTAATGTTAATTGCAATTCTTTTAAGCTTTTCATTATTTTTTAATATGAATTATAGTTTTACGAACAGTATTAGTCACGCATTTTTCCAAGTTACTTCAATGGCATCATCGACAGGTTTTTGTAGTGTTGATTATGCAAAATGGGATTATGTAAGTAAACTTCTTTTATTCTCAATTATGTTATTCGGAAGTTGCGCAAGCTCTGCCGGTGGAGGATTAAAAGTTGCAAGATGGCTTTTAGTATTCAAAGTTATGAAAACAGAAATGTTAAAAATTTTACATCCAAAAGCAGTTTGCAATATCAAGGTCGGTAATTATTCTGTGCCAAAAGAAGTTATTGACCAAACTTTAATGTTTGTAACATTCTATTTTGTAACAATAGCTCTTTCTGCAATTTCAATCGGAGCAATTGAACATAATACAACAATTGCAATTACTGGTACTGTGAGTTCAATCGGAAATATTGGTGCTGCATTTGGAAAACTATGCGCACTAGAATCATTTGCACCACTACATTGCGGGACCAAAATGATAATTATTTTTAATATGATGTTCGGCAGATTGGAATTAATTCCATTTTTAGTTTTGTTCCAAAAAGATTTTTGGACGCTACGTATGAAGTAACTCATATATACCCTCGCCCCTTGTGGGAGAGGGAGCAGTCGTGTGAACGTTAGTGAACTACGAATGCGGGTGAGGGGTTTTATAAATTTTAGCCGTCACCATATTTTTATGTTAAAATCATCTTAAAGAGGTTAAATTTATGTCAATAAAAAAAGTTGTAAGATATGGCGAACCGTCTTTAAGACAACCGTCAAAAGAGGTTCATAAAGTTTCTCAAAAAATAAAAAATCTTGTTGCAGATTTATTGGATACAATGTATGCCCAAAATGGTGTCGGACTTGCTGCACCACAGATTGGGGAAAATTACAGAGTGTTCGTAATTGATGTTTCTACCGGCAATGAACCGCTTAATCCTATGGTTTTTATTAATCCTAAAATTATTAAAAAATCGGGTGCTGTAATTAGTCATGAAGGTTGCTTAAGTTTTCCGGAAGCATTTACTGATGTAAGAAGATATGCAAATGTTATGATTAAAGCGCTCGATAGGAATGGTCGCTCTTTCGTATTGGAAGCCAAAGACGGCACGCTTTTAGCTAGAGCTATTCAACATGAATTTGATCACTTAGACGGAATATTATTTATTGACCACGTGATAAATCGTTTTGAAGCAGAAGAAGTTTTGAAAAAGAATAATCTTCCGGATATTCAGCTTGATAAAATCTTGGATGAACCGGAACTTGCTGAACAAATAGAAGTTCTTTTGAAAGAAAAAGTTGAAAACGAAAAGTCTGAAAATTCAGAAAAAGAATAAAACAAGGAGGGGCTATGAAGGTTTCTGCAATAAGTTTTCAAGGTGATTTGACAAAAGGGAGAAAAAAATTTGAAAAACTCCCTCTTATTGAGCAAATAGCATTAAAATCTAAGGAAAATGCAAGACAGAAATTTAATCAAACACATTTTCCGCCAATTCCGGAACAAAAAGGTGATTTAGCGGATTATGTGCGCCATATTGTTATGATGGAAAATATTGTTAAAAATAAAGCGAATGAAATATTTAAAAATGTTAGAAACGCATTAAAGATATAATTTTAAATTTACAAATGTAGGTCAGGCATGGTCTGACAAAAGTTTTAATGTCACTTATAAGGAATTTTATGATAAACATAGTATTTTTTGGGACTCCGGATATCGGATTAAAATCGTTAGAGCATTTTTATAATTCAGATACATTTAATGTTCAAGCTGTTGTAACACAACCAGACAAACCATCAGGTCGTGGGCATAAATTAACTCCAAGTCCGATTAAGCAATTTGCTGTTGAACATAATATTCCTGTTTTTCAGCCAAAATCAATTAGAAAAGAGCCGGATATTATTGAAGCATTAAAAAATCTTGCTCCGGATTTTTTTGTTACATTTGCATTTGGACAAATTCTTTCACAAGAAGTTCTTGATATCCCAAAATTTGAAACAATAAATCTTCACGTATCATTATTGCCAAAATATAGAGGTGCTAATCCAATCCAAAGAGCGATAATTAATGGCGACAAAGAAACCGGAATTTGTACTATGATTACGGAATTAGGGTTGGATTGTGGTGATATTTGCATGAAATATCCGATTGAAATTACTCCTAACATGAATTGCGTGGAGTTGTTCGAACTTTGTGCTGCAAACTCTCCGGAACTATTGGAAAAAACATTAATCGGAATTAAGGAGGGAACTCTGAAGCCTGTTCCGCAATGCGAAGATGGAGTTTGTTTTGCAGATAAGTTACAAAAAGAAGAATGCAAGATAGATTGGACGAAATCCGCTCAAGAAATACACAATCTTGTACGTGGTGTTTACAAATGTCCGGGAGCATTTTTTGATTACAATGGAAAAATTATAAAAGTCTTGGAAACAGAGCCTTTAAAAGAAGATGTTAGTGGTGAAATTGGTTCTTTTGTAAGATTTTCAAAACTCGGTATTGACGTAAAAACAGGAAAAGGGCTTTTGCGTTTGATAAAAATTAAACCGGAAGGTAAGGGCGAAATGCTTGCTAGAGATTGGGCAAACGGAATTAAGCACTAATATTCAAATGTTTTTAATCAGAAGAACTTTCTATTTCTTATAAAGGGTAAAGGGATTAAAGACATAATATTTTATCTAATTTCCGGAAGATTTCTTCCAAATTATCCATCAAAACTAATTCTCCTCTTAGTCTTGATGCTCCTGTAAATCCGTTTACATAGTATGGATAAAATTTTCTGCAAAACTTTACACCAACGTTTTCGCCACGAAATTCGACTTCTTTATTTAGATGTTTCTTTAGTGTTAATATTTTTTCTTCTAATGTTGGCGGAGCAATATATTCGCCGGAATTGAGATATTTTTCTACTCTATAAAGCAATGAAGGATCGCCCAGACATCCACGTCCGATTGCGACACCGTCGGCTTGAGATTCTTCCAGACATTGAACAGCCGTTTCTATGGAAACGACATCACCGTTTGCAAAAACAGGAATATCAACATTGCGTTTTAGTTCTGCAATTTTTTTCCAATCCGCTTTTCCGCCATACATTTGAGAGCGAGTTCTACCATGAATTGTAATAAAATCTGCTCCGGCTTCTTGCATTTTTTGCCCGTATTCTACATAATTTAATTCATCAAAAGTGTAACCAAGACGAAATTTTACGCTCAATGGGATTGTTATATTAGATTTTACAGTACGTACAATTTCTTGTGCCAAATCTACATGACGCATAAGCGCACATCCGTCAGTTCCCTTAACCACCTTATTCACAGGACACCCCATGTTGATATCTATCATATCAGCATATTTTTGTAAATAATTTGCACAATCCGCCAACATTTTGGGCTTATGTCCGCTTAATTGATAAGATATAGGAGAATGATTTTCATCCTTTGCCACAATATCCGTATCCTTCACTTGGGTAAGAGCTTCTGAACTTATCATTTCTGTTGTTAGAAGACAACTCTTTGAATACTCTCGAACAAGTGAGCGCAAGACATAATCCGTTATACCTGCCATTGGAGCAAGTGAAACTCTGCTTGATATTAAATCTTTTACTTTGCTATTCATCATCTCTTTGTTAAGAACCAATAAATGGTTTTAATTCGGTCATTCTTGATTTTGCGTATTTTAAATATTCATCATCTGTTGTATATGCTGACACAAATTTTTGATAATATTTATACGCTTCCTTGTAGTTTGATAATGTATCATAATCAACAGCTAACATATAATTTGCAATCGGAAACTCGTTTGAATATTTTAACACATTCAAAAAGTCACTAATTGCAAGCTTTGGCTGTTTTTGTTCATCATAAATCAAACCTCTGTAATAA
Source organism: uncultured bacterium (assembly GCA_900549855.1). GTDB lineage: Bacteria > Cyanobacteriota > Vampirovibrionia > Gastranaerophilales > Gastranaerophilaceae > CAG-196. The sequence continues at coordinate 16,331 of URPS01000038.1, forward strand.
TAAGCATACGCATTATTTGCATCTTTTTTCAGAACTTCGTTAAATTTTAAAAGTGCTGTTTGATAATTATTCTTATCAAACAAATCAATACCTTCATTCAAAATTGAAACAGAGCCGTTTTGAGTTACATAACTAAGTAATTCTTTAGCTTCTGATTGCGGATTTTTTTGAACAGCTTTCTTTAAATAATTTTCCGCAAGACTCCAATTCTGTTGTTCTGAATACAAATAACCAATGTAATATGGCGTATCGGCATTGTTCGGATTAATCTGTTCAGCCTTTTTATAATATTCTATAGCACTATTATAATCTCCCAATGCTTGATAAGAAGCTGCAACGCCAAGCATAGAATCTTCCGTTGCAGGATTTATTGAAAGATATTGTTTAATTGCCTGTTTATAATCCTTGTTTTCATAGCTTGAACTGGCTGCAGCAAGTTTTGTAGACGCAGAATCTTGCTGTACATCTTTTAATGTTTTTAAGACAAGATTATTTGTCGGAAATTTTTCTTTTGCACTGTTTAATATGTTCACAGCGTTATTGTAATCTTCTTTTGACGCATAACAAATTGCCAAATTAACATATGCATCTATTTTTGATGAATTTTTATTAATAACGGATTTATAAGCTGTTATCGCATCATCAATTTTATTGTCTTTATGCAATTTATAAGCGTAATCATAAAGTTCATCAGCATTTCCGTTTTGTGTTAAATATGCAATATACTCTGTAGGAGTCATAGAATCTTTTAACAAAATACTGATTTCATCTCTAGCAACTGCGTTTGCAGGATCAATTGATAAGATTTTTTTGTACAAATTTACAGCGGTTTTAGCATCACCCATTTCTTTGTAAACTTGCGCCTTATATAAAAGTGCCTGCGTATTATTCGGATACAAAGTCAACACAGAATCATATGACTGTATTGCTTTTTGGTATTCTTTTCTTTGTTGAAAAAGAGTTCCAACATTCAGACGTGTTGTAACATTCGAAGGATTAATTTGCTCTGCTTTTCCGTAATAACTTAATGCTGTTTCAAAATCACCTTGCGCTTGTTTAATAGCACCCAAGTTTGCGTTCAACTCTGCATCACTAGGAGTTTGTGCAAGTTTTTTCAAGTAAATTCGCTCTAGTGCGTACAAGACTTCTTGGTCGCCTTTAGAATTTGCCAAAGCCTCGTTATATTGACTTACAGCCTCATCATAACGTCCCAATTTATCCAGAGTACGAGCATACTTCATTCGGAGAACTCCGTTATTCGGGCTCAAATCTAAAGCAGTCTGGTAATAATCTGCTGAACGTGGCTCATTTCCTATAAGTTTTAACAAATCTGCAACTTGCATATTAGCATCTGCTGCAAGCTTTTCGCTTTGAGCAGCTCTAGAGAATTCATAAGCAGAAGCAGAAAAATTTCCGGCAGCTCTGAGCTCTTCTGCTTTTTTATATCTTGAACCTGCTGTTGTATCAAAACTCATTACCTTTAAACACTGATTAAGGTTCTCTGTTGCAGAAGTAATCATGCCAGCAGAATTCTGAACGGCTTGCTGCTTGTTCGGATAAATTTTCAGGTAAAAAATTGCGCTTCTAAAATCATTCGCAGCTTTTTCAAAATTCTTTTCCTGATTTGCATAATATGTCGCTCTAGCAAGATAAGCGTTGATTAATCCGATTCTTGCTGAATTATCAAGATAATTTATTCTCAAAGCTTTTCTAAATTCAACAATAGATGATGAATACTGGTTTTGCATTAAATAATTTTGACCGGCATCATAATGTTCAGCAAAAGCTCCTACTTGAGCCGCAGAAGCATTTGGCTGGCATAAAATCGTACATAACGCTAAACAACAAACTGTCCCTAAAAATTTTCTCTTCATAACAACATATTACTATAAGAATAATAGAAAGTGAATAAGTAAATAAGGCAGGGGTAAATATGATATTCTAATTTTGTGTCAAGTTTGTAAACTTTTGTAAAACTTTTTAGACATGACATATCATGATTTTGAAATTTATAGTAGCATGCCATGTATCAACTATCCCCAAATCTCCTCCCAAAATTATAAGAGAAAACTTACACTGACTCAGAGATGGGTCAGTTTTATTTTGTTAAAATGACTAAAGTTAATCAAAAAGAAATATTTGTTTTTAATAAAACATATCAAACAATAGTAGTGCCGTCTTTGCGAGAAACGTCAGTGACGTGGCAATCCATCACTCTTATCGGACAATAATGCCACAATGAATGAGAGTACTCATATTTTGTATCGCATCTAAAAAAATGTCACTAAATAAAAAATTATCCTAATAATTCTGTTAAAATGGTAGCATTTTCTTCCGCTTTAAGGTTGTTAGAAATTTTGTTTCTCTTAATATATACACGAAGAGCTTCTCTAATTAATTCACTTCTGGTTCTTTGTTCTGATGTTGCTACACTATCCACTTTATTAAGAAAATCATTAGACATTGAAATTAATACTCTTGCCATATATCCCCTTTCTAACGGAAAATCTTCCATAAATTTGTGACACTTAATTATATCATACAAAAAGTTTATTACAACTGTATATCAGTTTTATATTAAGCATTGTAACAATTATTAACAAATAGGCAATTTTTGTAAAGTTATCGACTTTATATATATAAGAGTATAAATAGAGGATAATTATATGTCATTCCCATTCCATTATTCAGCTTTAAATAGTGCGCTCGCAAGGAGCTCCGAAAATGATTCTATAAATATTCACTGGAATCAACTTCAGGAGAAAATTAAAGCTGACTCAATAATGTATATGACACCTAATTTTACTCCTTCTATCAGCTTGGAATTTCCACAATTTGGTCAATGGGGTAACTCTCTTCTTGACCCAAATCTTGCTATTCAACAAACAATTGCTTCATTCAACAATGGTTCTTGGATGGGCGGTTCAAATGGTTTTGGCGGGTTTAATTTTGGAAACTTTGGTGGAATCGGCAACGGTTTCAACTTTGGCAACATGTTTGGCGGTAACTGGGGTAATTTTGGTAACAACAATACCAATGGCACTTCAACCGGCAGCTCTGAACTTGATGCACTTAAAGCATTGATTACTAAGTATAAAGAAATTGGTGAAAAGAACTGTTCTCTTTCTCCATCTTTAAAAGATAAAATCACTAATACATTAAATAAATCCGGTTCAACAGAAGAAAAATTGACAGCATTAAAAGACTTGTACAAAATTTTGGATAAATCAAAATTAGAACAAGCAATGCTTCAAATGACAGAATACAAAGAAATGTTGACAGAAGCAGGCTACGACTTTAAATCTTCTAACAGAGAAAAAGACGCAGAGCTTAAAAAAGAATTGAATACTTTAGAACAAAATATTAAAGGCAAAGGCGATCAATTAACACTATTAACAGGTGGAGAAAATGATCCTTCAATATTGAGAAAAATCAGCTATTGGAACGATACTCATAAAGATGCAAATAACAGAAGCATTTTGAGATTGATTGCAGATAATATTCCTTCAAAAGAAGCTGAACAAACTCAATACAAAATTGGTGTTAAAAATCTTTCTATGTCTTTGATTAACAAGGTTGAAGATTTCAAAGCATCAGCTAGCGGCGAGTTCACAAAATTAGACAAAGCTAAGAATGAAGTATCAGACGCTTTATCTAAGGCAGAAAAAGATTTTACAAAGAATAACATCACTGATTTAGCTAAAAAATTCGAAACATTGTATGCAATGCTTAGAATTTTGGAAGCTGAAAAGACTAGAAACGCTATCAAAGCTAAATTCTCATTCTTGAACAATATCGCAAGTGATGATAAAGACTTCGTCACTGATAACCTTATCGTTGCAGAAACAAAAGCTGACTTGAAGAAGGAAGGCATTTCATTCAACGAATCTGATATTGATGAAATCAAACAAGATGCAGTAGAAGACTACACTGATATCGACGACAAATGCGATACACCGGAAGAAAAAGTTAAAGCATTGATGGCAGATGATACAAAAGCTTTAGCTAAAACTTCTAAAGACGGTGTTTACAAATCAACTGCTACAAACACAAACGAACCTGTTAAGCACTACGTAATTAAGGACGACAAACTTGTTGAACTTAAAGGTGTTAGATACATTGATAAAAACGGTATATGTACAAAAGTTGACGGCAAAAAGGTAAGCTTGGAACAAGCTAAAAAAGATGCTGTAGAAGTAACAGCACAAGATATCATTAACTACAAAAATACAGTAGATATGGTTGATAAGCTTGTTTCTAATGGCACACTTATAAAATGTAAGGGCAATGGTATGCCTGCCGGAACACAATTATATAAATCAAAAGGTATTGAAGAAAACGGATACCCTCAATATTTCATAGTAAAAGACGGCAGCCTAAAACAAATTGATTGCAAATTTGCAGGTACTGACGGTAAATTCCGCATGAATGATGGACGTGTAATTGGTTTCGCACAATTAACTGACAATGAATTCTTGAATGTTGGTGAATCTGATATCAACACTAAAAACAAAAAAGCTGAAGCAGCGAAGAAAAAAGCTGAAGACAAGAAAGCCGAAGAAAAAGAAAAAGCAGATGCAGAAAACGCAACATTAGAAAAAACCTATGAGCCTCCAGAAATTTCCGATTCTGATAAAACAACCGGCGCACAAATTGCCAATGACTTAATGGGCAATACAAGTGATAGCGAATGGGATTCTGCTAGAGGTTATATTAACAAAATGAATGCAGATAATATTCATAGTATCTTAAAAGGATATAATGATGAAGTTAATATGTGCACAGATGGCATTCTTACCCAAATCGCAACAGAACAATGTAACACTGGTTGGCTTGGATTTGAAATGGGACAAAAATTACGTCCAGACACAGAAAGACTTGACTCTATTAAAAAAGTAATCAAAGCTGTTTTAGACCACTGCGATAAATATGGTATAACAAATGATACTGTATACACAGCATTAAAGAGTGCTTATAGCACAATGGCAGTAGGCAATATCAAAACAGAAAATACAAAAAAATGGGATGATTACATAAAACGTTTATTAAGATTATAATTAATTAGATGTAAGATATTGGTATAAAACAAACTTGCCGGAGTAAAGCTCCGGTATTTTTTTATGAAAAATTCAAGTAGTGTTAGTCCGTTTAGTATAGAATTTGCTCTATGTTCGTTATAATCCGCAATAAAGCCCAATATTTCATTTTTCAAATTTTCTTTATCTTCAAGTAGAGAACATTCTAAAAATTCCTCTTTCAAGGTTTTCCAAAAACATTCAATTTTCCACTTCCAACTTAAAAAAGCCAGCTCTACTTTTCTTTCAGCTTCTTTGATCTCAAATCCCTATGGAATGTAATCGCAAAT
>URPS01000039.1 GCA_900549855.1 uncultured bacterium
ATACCCACCCGCATTCGTAGTTCACTTACGTTCACACGACTGCGACCTCCCTAACAAGGGCGGTAGCTACTTTATTGTTTAAATAAAATCTCTTATTCTAAATTATTTTCATTCGTAAAATTTTCAGGCAATTCTTTGTCCAAAAGTGTGCCAAATTCTTCAAAGCTCAATCCCAGTGCAGAAATAATTTTACAAAGGCTCGTTGCATAAGCCTTATTTTTGCCTTTTTCTATCATATATAATGTAGTTTTAGGTATATCATTTTCGTAGCAAAAAATCGTAAACTTAAGTTTTTTGCTCTTTCTAACTTTATAGAGCACCTGCCCTATAGCTTTTTGGATAATTTTGTCATATTCTTGCATAAACTTAATGATAGTGCTATTATTTGTAAAAATGTTTCCGAGGTCGGAAACAAAGTGGAGTATTCTTTTATGCCTAAAACTTTATTGATAGATTTAGATGGAGTTTTGAACACGTATGACGGAAATTATAGCGAATCGGAAATTGCTCCGCCAAGAGATGGTGTAAAAGAATTTTTAGAAAAAGTATCAAAAGATTATAATATTGAAATTTTTACAGCAAGAGATAAAGAACTTACTCAAGCTTGGCTTGTTAAATATGATTTAGATAAATACATCCAAAATATAACAAACCAAAAAAGCCCATACGCAAGTATTATTATTGATGATAGAGCTCTAAGGTTTAATGGTAATTTTATTCAGACACTAGACGATATTAATAATTTTAAACCGCATTGGATGGTTAGTGATTAGTGAATGGTGAATAGTGAACAGTGAGTAGTGAGTAGACGAAATTAAAATACTCTATTCACTCCTCACCACTCACTAATCACTCCTCACTATCAAACAATTTCTTTCTCTTTAATATATCTTGGTCTTGCTTTAACTTCGTTAAAGATTTGTCCCATGTATTCACCAATTATTCCGAGGCAGAAAATTTGCAGTCCGCCGAAGAACGCAAGTAAAACAACCAATGTTGCCCAACCGCTCGGAGTATTGTGAAGAAAATATTTTTCAAAAATAACTTCTGCTGCTAAAAGACAACTGCCTAAAACTGTTATTACACCCATTGCAGCAATAATTCGCAAAGGAACAATACTAAAAGCTGTAATTCCGTTCAATGCAAGACTTGTGAGCGAGAAAAAGTTAAACTTTGAACATCCGGCTTTTCTTGGTTTTACGTCAAAATGTACGTAAGCGGTTTTTAATCCGATTTCGTGGAAAAAACCTCTCAAAAACAGTCCTGCTTCGGAATACTTTTCTAAGATTTCCAATCCTTTTTTACTTACAAGCCTAAAATCAGAATGGTTTGGCGGAATTTTTACACCCAAAAGATTCATCAATCTATAAAAACAAAGAGCGGTATGTTTTTTAAAGAATGAATCTGTTTTTCTGTCATTTCTGATACCGGAAACAATTTCTGCACCATTATGAAATTCGTCAATAAATAATTCAATAGCGTTTTCGTCTTGTTGTAAATCTGCATCAATCGAGATTACGCAATCACAACCGATCTCTTTAACTCCCAACAAACCTGCAATAAGCGCTTTTTGGTTACCGTAATTTCTTATAAACTTAGTGCCTTTAATCCTTTCGCCATAAGTATTATGCAAGCCTTCAATTATGCTCCAAGTTGTGTCTTTAGAACCATCATCCACAAGGTAGATATAGCTTTCGTTAGAAATTTTACCTTTAGCTATAATCTTATCCATAACGCTGATAAGTGTGTCTACAGTTGATTTAATCACGAGTTCTTCATTGAAACACGGAATTATTATTGCAAGTTTAGTATTATATTCGCTCATTGTTTTCCTCTCAGAATTATAATACAATAAATTTGTACATTAGTGAATTATGTTTACATAACTTTTCAAAGGAGTGTATTGAGTGTCAGATAAAAAATTTATTTTAAATGCAGACGATTTCGGAATGAGTGAAGCATACAACAGGGCTGTATTAGAAGGATATTCTTGCGGAATTTTGAAAAGTGCAAGTTTGGTAGCGAATGGTTTAGCTTTTGAAGAAGCATATACAAAAATTATTCCGGCATGTCCGGATTTGGGTGTAGGAATTCATCTTAATGTAATTGAAGGAAAACCACTTTGTTCTGATTTAGATAGCTTAGTTGATAGAGATGGAAACTTCTACAACGGATATGGCGCTCTTATCATAAAATCTTTGTATGACAGAGTGTTTATGGAACAAATTGAACGAGAATTCAGAGCGCAAATAGAGAAGATTCTTGCAGTGACTCCTGTGAGTCACATAGATTCTCACGTCCATGTTCATGCGATTCCTAATATCTTTGAACTTGTGTGTAAGTTAGCAAAAGAATATGGTATCAAGCAAATTAGAACTCAATTTGAACAGCCGTATGTTATTCCTGATGTGTTTAAACATTTGACGATTAAATACCCGATAAATTTAATAAAGGTTGCACTCTTAAATACTTTTACATTGTTGAACAAAGAAAATGTTAAGAGATACGGTTTGAGTACAAACGACAATTTGATTGGTGTAGGTTATACTTCTATGATGAATAGTCTGACCATTTCTTATGGACTTATGGCAATCAAAGAAAAACAAGTTGTTGCAGAAGCTTTAATCCATCCTTGCAGATATGAAGACGGTACGATTGACGGACATTTTACCGAATTTATGATTACTAAGAACGAAAAGTTAAAGGAAAAAATTGCAAAAATCGGTTTTGAAATAACAAATTATAAAGAAATTCAAGCGACAGCAGAAATGGCTGAAAGTGAGTTTGTGTGCGAACAAAAATAATTGGAATTACAGTTTTAATTCTTTTATTTATAAATTTTTTGATTTTTCTGAATCCTTCTATAGAAGAAACTTATGTTAATGAGGTGACTTCTCCGGTAGAAATAAAACTTAAAGGTGACGTAGCATATAGATTAAACGATTTCGATTGTTTTGATTCATATTATTCCGATAAAAATAAAACTTTGGCTGCAAAGTTAAACTTAAGTGAAGATGAAGCTTTTATACTTGGCAATTTGGCAAAATATTGGGCTAAAAATCTTTTGGATAACAGAAAAGTTTATGTAAATAATGACGATTTAATATACTACAAATACAGTTACAAAAGAAAGTTCAAAAATTCAGCTTTTTGTATCAAAGATGGTAAATTTACAAACAATTTTGCTGCGCAGAAAATGATAAAAAAGATACGAAAATCAAATTACATGATTTTTGATATGGATACAGAACTATATTTACCGCTGGATAAAAATTTTCAAGCAAAAAATTATATTGTTGTAAGAAAAGGGTATAAAAAGAATAAGAAATTTTCTGCGAAAACAAAAACGATTCCTGCGGTTCCGCTTGCATTAAAGAATGGGAATTTTAAAATTATTATTTCTGATTTTACACAAAAACTTAAGCCGGACAGAAATTGTTCTACAGAAATGTGTAAGGAAATTTTGAACAATATTAATTTTGCAAAAACATCAATTGATTTTGCAATTTACGGTTATTCTTCTGTTCCGTCGATAGAGAATGCTATAAAGAACGCAATAGCTCGTGGAGTTAAAATCAGACTTGTTTATGATATTGATTCTACAGGCGGTAATATTTATCCAAATACAAATGAATTAGTCAAGCTTGTTGGAAATGCTAAAAGTGATGCTTTATCAAAAGAGAAATCCGCAATTATGCACAACAAGTTTTATATTTTTGATAACAAAATTGTGATTACGGGTTCTGCAAACCTTTCTCACACTGATATGTCTGGATATAATTCTAACGCAATAATTGTTATAAATTCACCTGCAGCAGCTAAAATTTATACAGAAGAATTTAATCAAATGTATGAAGGAAAGTTTCACTCTAATAAAATATTGACGGAAAATACCTCCGGAATTTATTTTTCTCCGCAGAATAAAACTATTCAAAATACTATTTTGCCGCTGATAAGGAATTCTAAAAATTATATCTATATTCCTGCGTTTTTGATTTCACATAAAGAAATGGTATCAGAATTAATTCAAGCTAAAAATCGTGGAGTCGATGTTAGAATTATAACCGACGCATTGAATGCTTCTGCTAAGTATTCAAAAGTTCGTGAATTAAGAGCTGCCGGCATGCCGGTAAAAATAGAAAATTATGCAGGGAAAATGCACTCCAAAACTATGATAATTGATGATAGGTATTTGGTTTTAGGTTCAATGAATTTCTCAAAAAGCGGTGAAAGCAAGAATGATGAAAATTTGATGGTTATAGAAAATAAAGAGGCTGCAATTTTTTATAAGAAATTTTTCCTTTACCTTTGGGATAAAATTCCTAATAAGTGGCTGAAATTTTATCCGCGTGCTGAAGGTTTGGATTCAATAGGCTCTTGCTCTGACGGAATTGATAATGATTACGACGGGCTTGTTGATATGGAAGAAGAAAGCTGTCGTAAGTAGAGGGTTAGATATGTAGAGGCGAAGAGGCTTAGAGGGAATTGCCTTTTGCTTTTGTTTCGTTTGTTACTTATTGTTTTTTTATACTATGATATTGTTAAGGAAGTTTTTTAAGAAAGGAATAATATGTTATTAGGAGTAAATATAGATCACGTTGCAACTTTAAGAAACGCTAGAGGTGGAAATGAACCGGACGTTTTAACTGCTGCAAGAATATGTAAAGAATGCCAAGTTGCTTCTATTACAACGCATTTGAGAGAAGATAGAAGACATATTAAGGATGCTGACGTTGAGGCAATAAGAATGCTTCCGAGGGTTCGCTTAAATTTAGAGATGGCAATGACAGATGAGATGCAAGAAATTGCTCTAAGACTTCGCCCTCACGCTGTATGTATTGTTCCGGAAAAAAGACAAGAACTTACGACAGAAGGTGGTTTGGATGTAGAAGGACAACTCAGCCGAGCAATTGAATTTGTAAAACCTTTATTAGCAAAGAATATCGAAGTCAGTTTTTTTATTGACCCTGATATACAACAGATTAATGCTGTGTCAAAGACCGGCGCTCCATTTATTGAATTACATACCGGAAGATATTCAGAAGCTTTCGGTACGTTAGAAGAAGAAAAAGCGTTTAACGACCTTAAAGGTGCTGCAATTTTTGCACAGAATTTTGGTTTGAAAGTTAATGCCGGTCATGGTTTGAATTATCAAAACGTAAAAAGAATGCACGAAATTCCGAACTTGTGCGAATTGAATATAGGACATTCTATTATCGCTCGTTCAATTTTTGTAGGCTTAGAACAAGCTGTGAAAGAGATGAAGAGTTTGGTAGAATAAGAACCTGCCTCTCTACGGGGGAGGACGTAGCTGTTGGCGAGCTGTGCGAGCTTTACAGATACGGGAGGGGGCTTGTTTTAGTTAACTTTTTTCGAAAACTTTTAGCCAAATGGAGATATGATTTTATGAAAACAAAAGAAGAAGTTGTTCAAGAAATGCAGCTTGTGGTAGAGCAAATGCGACTTGATGATATAGAAGAAAATCCTGATTGTGAGCATGAATTTTTTAGCTGCGACGCTTGCGGCAGTACCAAACCATTAGCCGGTTCTGTTCAATATGGCAGTTATAGGCTTTGTAATGATTGTGTGTTGTTGGCAGAAGTCGGATTTGAACTTGGACAAATCAAAGAGATTGATGAACTAATTAATGCAATGGATGATAAAAGACTCGAAGCTGATTGCGAATTCTTGAAACAAGAAGCTAAAAGGATGGAGAATTAGAAGAGTAATATAGATATAATATTAATAATCAAAGCCCATGAAACAATAGTAGTACGTCATTGCGAGAAAATTGATACTTTAGTTTTGTAGTCTTGCATAAAACTTTGAAAATTTTCGTGGCAATCCAAAAATTTAAAATAGACTTACAAGCTGCACGACTGGATTGCTTCGTTTTACACTACACTTACTAGCTTGTAGATTGCACTACACATTTGAAAGTGAAGTAAAATACGCTCGCAATGACGAAAAACTATTTAATTTGTATATTTAATGTTTTATTTATTATATTTTTTTAATGCATTCTCCGCTTCTTCTTCTCTTTCACAAGCTGCATCATATTTAACACCGGCAACTGTGGCAAGTGTACCACCTGCAACTATAATTCCGGTAGCAGCACCAACGCTTGGCAATTCAGCTATTGCCCCTGCGGTTGCTACTCCTGTACCAAATATACCCCATAATCGATTTGACCATTTTTCTCGTCCAGATTGTTTTTTTACACCTTCAAGAATTTCTTTTTGTGATAAAATTCCATCATTGTTTTTATCCAAATCTTTAAAATCAATACCTGCAAAACAAGAATAAATCTTTTTTTGTTCTGCCTCTTTCTTTGTCATTCCTACAAAATAACTTCCATTGCTTGTTGTTACTGAATTGAATACTGGTTTTGTCATAATACGTTTCCTCTCTTAATATAGTGTGTTACAATTTACACATATATAAAGTATTTCAAAAGTCTATAATTGCGTACCTCTATTGATATTGTTACATATCTTTATAATTAATTAGCCTGATTGATAGTTATTGAGTTTATTAAACTAAATGGCGATTTACTATAAGCTATAATGTATGAAATATCAAAGATTAATCAACACGAATATAAAAGCTTTGCGCAAAAAATATAATCTTACGCAAGAAGAATTTTCTGAGAAAATAGGAATTAGTTTGCAAGGACTTTCTAATATTGAGCGCAATAGATATCAACCAACTGCCGAAACTATTGACAAAATTTGCAAAGCGTTTGAAATCACTCCGGCAGAACTTTTGATTGTGCCAAATAATTCTAACGAAGAGTTAATCAGTAATATCATAACTCTTATATCTACTTGTCCGCAGAAGAAATTAAAACAGATTTACGAAATCATAAAAATCTTGTGTTAACCAACTAACTTGTTTTTATTTCCTCTTTTTGTAGTAAAATATTGTTGTGAAATTATGGGAGAACCGAGGAGTGTATTTCCTTTATCGACCGTGGTTTTAGAAAGGAAAACTATCATGTGGGAATATTCTGAAAAGGTATTAGAACATTACAGACACCCTAAGAATGTCGGCAAGATTGATGATGCTGACTTAATCGGCGAAGCCGGTTCTTTGGCTTGTGGTGATTCTTTAAAATTATATATAAAGTTAGATGGAAACGTAATTAAAGACGCAAAATTTCAAACTTTTGGCTGCGGTTCTGCCGTTGCATCTTCAAGCGTTTTGACAGAAATGATTATAGGAAAAACAATAGAAGAAGCTGCAAAAATTACTAACAAAGATATTGCAGACGAGCTTGACGGACTTCCGCAAGAAAAAATGCACTGTTCAGTTATGGGACACGAAGCATTGGAAGACGCTCTTAAAAAATATTATGGTAAAGATATTGTTGAAGAAGAAAACGGACTTTCTCACGAAGGTGATAAAATCGTTTGCACTTGCTTTAATGTTACAGAAAACCAAATTTGGGAAGCAATAAAAATTAACGGTCTTAAGACTGTAGAAGAAGTTACAAATTATACAAAAGCAGGCGGCGCTTGCGGTCGTTGTCGTGGTGTTATTAAAGATATGATTGAAACATATTTGAGAAAACAAGGCAAAACGGTTGAGCTTTCTCTAACTCAAAAGATTTTGAAAATCGGGAAAGTAATTGAACAGCAAATATCCCCACAACTTCAAAAAGATGGCGGAGATATTGAACTTGTCGATGTTGAAGGCAATAAAGTTAAGGTTAAACTAATCGGCGTTTGCAGTTCTTGCAAGAATGCTTCAATGACTATTAAAGGATTTGTTGAATCTGTTTTGAAAGATAAAGTTGATTCGGCTATAGAAGTTGAACAAGTGTAATTTTGTTTTGTTATATGAAAGGCAATAGATGAAAATACAGCCAATTAATGCGCAAACTTCATTTTATTCTAAGAAAAAATTTAGAATATATTCAGACTCAATAGATTACATTGATTTTAATTCCAGAATGACATTTTCTAACAATACGAGATGGGCGAAGGAATATGAAAATCCGAATGCAAAAGAGTTGTATAAGAAAGCAAAAGCGACAAAAGATTGGAAAGAAAAAGCCCGATTATTTGATGAGATGGGACATTATAAAATGCTTGTGTTTGGATCTGGTATAAGTGGTTTAATAAGACGCTTATTTGACAAACCGCAATTATGTATACCGACAAAATAAACTTTAGAACGAGGAAGAATAAATGATATATTTAGATAACAATGCAACAACTAAAGTGGATGAAAAAGTTCTGGAAGAAATGCTTCCTTATTTGCAAAACGATTACGCAAATCCTTCTAGCATGTATGATTTTGCGAAGAAGCCTGCTGCAGCTATAAGAGAAGCAAGAGTTAAGGTTAGAGATTTTCTTGGGGCTAATAATGAAAAAGAAATCTTTTTCACTTCTTGTGGTTCGGAATCAGCTAATATGGCTATCAAAGGTGTCGTAAATTGCAATAAAGAAAAAAGGCATCTTATTACTACAAAAGTTGAACACCCTTGTGTTTTGAATACGTACAAAGAATTGGAAAAACAAGGTTATGAAGTTGATTATATTGGAGTTAATGCTCAAGGTGAACTTAATATTGAGGAATTAAAATCAAAATTAAGAAAAGATACAGCACTTGTGTCTATAATGTATGCCAACAATGAAACTGGGGTTATTTTTCCTGTAGAAGAAATTGCAGAATATATCAAATCAAAATCTCCGGAAACAAGATTTTATGTAGATGCAGTTCAAGCAGGCGGAAAAATTCCGATAAATGTTAAGGAAACAAAAATCGATATGTTAGGTGTTTCCGGACATAAATTTCACGCTCCAAAAGGTGTTGGCGCACTTTATGTTAAACCTGATGTTAGAATAACACCACTTATTAACGGCGGACATCAAGAAAGAGGACTAAGAGCCGGTACAGAAAATGTTCCTTACATTGTAGGTTTGGGTAAGGCTGCGGAGTTGGCTCAAGATGCTTTGGATTATGAACTCAAAGAAGTCAAAAGATTGAGAGATAAACTTGAAGCTGGCATTTTGAAAAATGTATTTAATGCAAGATTAAATACTCCAATTAATGGCAGAGTACCTAATACTACAAATATTGGATTTGAGTATGTAGAAGGCGAATTGATACTTCTGCACTTGAGCGATATTGGTGTTTGTGCAAGTTCCGGCAGTGCTTGTACTTCCGGTTCTTTAGAACCAAGTCACGTTTTACGTGCGATGGGCATTCCATTCACAGCACTTCATGGTTCAATCAGATTCAGCCTATCAAGATTTACAAAAGAAGAAGATATTGATTACGTAATTGAACATATGCCTGCAATTATGGATAAATTAACCTCAATTTCTCCGTTCCAAGACGAACTTGAAGAGCTTAGAAAACGAAGAGGATAAAATAAATAATGATTGATATGTTTTTTGAACCGATTTTAAAATTTTTAGGTGTGCACGCAAAATTTATTATTGGTGTTGTTGTTAATATAATTTTAATCTGGGGAATTTCTTCTATAATTGATATTTTTAGTAAAAATATAGATAAAAAATTAAGACAAAAGAATTCTGATTCACCGCTTCTCAACCTATTACCGGTTTTATCCAAAATATTAAAAGCAGTAATAGTATTTTTATTACTTGCCGGATTTTTACAAAGTTTTGGTTATAACGTAACTTCTCTTATAGCAGGTTTTGGAATCACAGGTTTGGCAGTAGGTTTTGCAGCAAAAGAGGCTATAGGAAATGTTTTTGGTTCTGTAGGACTTTTGGCTGATAGAGTTTATAAAATTGGTGATTATATCAAATTCAATGGGTACGAAGGTTTTGTTGAAAATATCAATTTACGCTCTACTACAATCAGAACACTTGAAGGATTTGTCGTAAATGTTCCTAATAATCAACTTTCTAATGAAGAAATTACCAACGTATCAATGGCAAATTCAAGGAGAATTGATATTACAGTAGATGTTGAGTATGGAACTTCTAATGAGAAATTAGACACTGCTCGTAGAATATTGAAAGAAATTGCAGAAGAAAGCCCTACAATATTAGACAATGTAGAAGTATTTTTTGATAACTTGGCAGCAAGCTCAATCCAAGTAAGAGTAATAGCTTATACCAGAGAAGTTAGCTGGGCAAAATATGTTCATATAAAAAGCAGTATAATAAAACAAATTATTACCAGATACAGAGAAGAAGGTATCGAGTTTGCTTTTCCTTCTACAAGTGTTTATATGGCGAAATAAAAACCACAATTGACAAAAACTGTAAAGTAGTAAATAATATAGATGTAGGGCGAGAGCCTTTAGACATTAGCGTAGGCTAAAGACTCTGCTTCACACCCTACGGTTTACAATTTTAGTGCTATTACTACAATCGCAAAAGCTAGTAATAGCATTATTATTTTGCTCACCATAGCTTAGCCTCCTTTCGTCCAATTTCTTCAATAATTGTGTGTGACGAAGTTTAGCGTATGTGCTAAGCCCTACAAAATCATTCTACATTAATTAATATAATTTGTCTATTTATTAAAAAAAACACCGACTTGAAAAGCCGGTGTTTTTTATCTTAATTCGTTATAAACCTAAACTTCTTTGAATACCAAAGTAGCATTGTGACCGCCAAATCCAAATGAATTTGAAAGTGCTGCATGAACTTTCTTATCTCTTGCTTTATGTGGAACATAATCAAGATTTGCAACGTGTTCATCTTGGTTATCAAGATTAATTGTTGGAGGAACTTTACCATCAGTAATTGTTTTAACACAAACAATACCTTCAACAGCACCGGTAGCACCTAACATATGACCGTGCATGCTCTTTGTTGAACTTACTAGCAAGTTAGGGTTCTTTTCTTTATCACCGAAAATCTTAGCAATAGCTTGAGATTCTGCAACGTCACCTAAACCTGTGCTTGTACCGTGTGGGTTGATGTAATCAATGTCTTCAGGTTTCAAACCTGCATCAGCCATAGCCAATTCCATAGACTTAATAGCGCCATTACCTTCAGGATCCGGAGCTACCATATCATATGCATCAGCTGATTGACCATAACCAACGATTTCAGCATAAATATGAGCACCACGTTTTTTTGCAAATTCATATTCTTCAAGAACAAGAACACCAGCACCTTCACCCATTACAAAACCATCTCTGTCTTTGTCATAAGGTCTTGAAGCTTTTGTAGGCTCGTCATTTCTTTTTGATAAAGTTCTAGCAGCAGTGAATGCTCCAATTCCAAGTGTTGTAATTGTAGCTTCGCAACCACCTGCAACCATTACATCAGCATCACCATATTGGATTGTTCTGAATGCATCACCAATTGAATGTGAACCTGTTGCACAAGCTGATACAACAGCTTTGTTAACACCTTTGTATCCGTGTTTCATAGAAATTCTACCAGATGCCATATCAACAATAAGCATAGGAACTGTGAACGGTGAACCTTTTGTAGGACCTTTTTGAATCATAGCCATATGATTTTTTTCAAATGTTTTGAAACCACCAGCCGCAGAACTTACTAATACACCAATTCTATATGGGTCAATTTCTGCTTCATCAATACCTGCATCAGCGATTGCTTCATCAGCTGCAACCATTGCAAATTGAGTAAATCTGTCCATTCTGTTTGCGTCTTTTGATGACATATAATCTTCAGGATTAAAATCTTTATCTTTGATTTCTCCTGCAATTTTAACAGTATGTTTTTCTGTATCAATAGATTCAATCAATGATACACCACTTTTACCTTCAAGCATTGAGTTCCAAAAATTCTTAACTCCAATACCACAAGGAGTAACGGCACCCATACCTGTTATTACAACTCTACGTTTTGTCATATTCTCTTTTTCCCTTAAATCATATCCCGCCAACATAATTTTGATATTGGCATCTTAGCTCTAACTTTGTGAATAATAATATTACTCTAAATATAAGAAGAGGGCGAAAATATACAAAATCCTCACCCTCTCAATATAAATTCAAATCTTACTATGAGTGTGAATCGATGTAGCTAACTGCATCTTGAACTGTTTGAATTTTTTCAGCTTCTTCATCAGGAATTTCGCAACCGAATTCTTCTTCAAAAGCCATAACTAATTCAACTGTATCTAAAGAATCAGCACCCAAATCAGCTGTAAAGCTTGCTTCTGGAGTAACTAAAGCTTCATCGCAGCTTAATTGGTCAACTACAACTTTTTTAACTTTTTCAAATGTACTCATGTTTTTTATCCTCTTCATTATTGTGTAATACACTATTCCATTAAATTATACTATTTCAAGATAATTTTGCAATAAACTTCAAAAATTGTTACACTTTCTAGGGAAATGTAACAATTTTTGACGTATTGCTAAAGTTTTCAAAAATTGTACCGATATACATATTGTTAGACTTGGAGTGTGTGTATTATGGTAATTGATAGAATAAGTCTTGAATGTTCTATGTGTGTAATATCTTGTGCAATGGATGAAGAAGAAAAAGCAATAATGCGTAGATTAAAACAATATGGAATAAAAGGCACCGGTAGAAAATCTGCTGATAAAGCAAAACTGCATGATATAGAGTTAAGAGAAGCACAAAAAGAAGATTGTGTCACAAATAAATTTTTAACAGTAACAAAAGGTGAACAAGAAAAAATTCAAAATAAAAAGAAAGAAAAGCGTAAAGAAATAAATCCTGAGAAAGATTCTGATTCTGCAAGAGGACAAAAAATACTGGGAGAACAAATCTATTTGGCTATAAAAATGAAACAGAATAAGCAATGAAAAAGATGGGAACCGCTTACGCTTTTCCTACTTATTTTTTCTTTTTTTACATTTTATTAAAATTGAAACAGATAATCTAGTCATATATTATTGTCTTTCAAACACTGTTCGTATTCTTACGATGTTGTGTCATATGTAATATTTTCTTTTATAAGTCTATTGATACTAGGGTCATTTTTATCAAAAACTTTAATTGTCATATTAATTTTATTGTCTTGATTTCTGTATATTACTTGATATAGCAGAAAATTTATTGTCGTGTTCAATGAAAAGGTCGAACACGACCTACAACTTTTTGGAATTTATTTTTTACAAAACTTTACATAAGAGGGTGAAATTAGCAATTTTTTTTGCTCGAAATTCTTTATACAATTATGGGGGAATACAAATATGGGAATTAATATTAGTAACAATTATCCAACAAAACAATTACAAGGTGATTTCAAAAAATTGATGCAACAAAATGTGAAGTCTGAAGCTGAAAAAGCAAGACAAGAACTTGAAGGATATTATAATTCATTAGGAGATTATAGTAAACCATCAATGGAAAACATTTGCAATTTGTACAACACAGGACATAAAACTGAAAGTGAAAAATTTCATAAGGAACATATGAGGTTATGCAAACTATATAGAGAAGCGGCTCTTAAATTTGGTCAAGTGTTAAAAAATCTTGCTAATAGTACGGTTGAAGATATCAGAAATGCAATGGCAGAAGTTAAAAATGCAACTACAGAAGCTATAACCGGTTTGCAAAATTTAATTATCGCAGAAAGAGCTTTGATAAAATAATTTAGGCATAAGTTAGCCGGTCAGATTTTCTAACCCTAATCTAGCTCATCGTCTTCAAAATGCAGGTTTGCTAAAATAACTGCTGTAATCATGAAGTTCAATATTTTTATGCCATTAAATGACACGCTATCTCATTCCTGTTTGTTGCTCGCTATGTTAATTTGATTGTTGCTTATTAATCTACGAGGCTTATTACTTGTACCTCAATAAAAATGGTGAACACACTAAAGAAGCCATAAAATAAGAGGAATCTACGGCTAAAATGTTGGAACTTAGAACAATGGCAAGCTTGTGCAATAACATTCCTTTTAATGCAAATAATTGAGGAATGTTGTAACTTCTGTCGTATTTGGATTAAAATCTATACGTCTTGTTTCCTCATTATTTTCATTATAATTACTCCTTGCTAACCAGTAACAATGTTCGTCAAATTTACCAAATAAAAAAAGGTGGGAACCGCTTACGCTTTTCCCACCCTACTTTTTTACTTTTTGTCGAATTGAAAATAAATAATTATTTAAAACAACTTTCTACTTTCAATTTTCAACTTTTGAAAGCCGACCCAATGTCTACGTACGTTTCCTTGACATATGCCTCGTAATTTCACTTTGAGGCGGAGCTTGTAGTGTTAAATTATCTAGTAGTTTTCACCTAGCAGCCGACCCAATGTCTATGTGCGTTTCTCTGACATATACCTTGTAGTTTCACTTTGAGGCGGAGCTTGTAGTGTTAAATTATCCAGTCGTTTTCACCTAGCAGCCGACCAAATGTCTACGTACGTAGTACCTTATATCATTAAACCGCCGGCAACTTCGATAGCTTGACCAGTAACGTATTCAGTATCAAGTGCTAAGAATTTAACAACTTTAGCGATATCTTCCGGAGTACCAAGTCTTTTCATAGGAATAGCTTTTAAGTATTCATCGATATTAGGAAGTTCAGCTGTCATAGCAGTTTGGATAAAACCAGGGCAAACTGCGTTAACTCTGATATTTCTACCGCCGAATTCTTTAGCAAGAGTTTGAGTCAAACCGATTAAGCCAGCTTTTGAAGCTGAGTAGTTAGCTTGACCAGCGTTACCGTGACGACCAACGATGCTTGACATGTTGATAATAGAACCTTGACGAGCTTTCATCATGTACTTAATTACAGCGTGAGTAACGCAATAAGCAGAAGTCAAGTTAATCTTGATAACTCTTTCCCATTGTTCCATATCCATTCTAATGAACAGACCGTCTTTTGTGATACCAGCGTTGTTTAATAACACATCAATTTTACCGTGTTCTGCAATCATCTTATCAACAGCTTCTTGAACAGCTTCAGAATTTGAAACGTCAAATTGGTAGAACCAAGCGTTAACACCACAAGCTTTGATTTCATCAAGAGCCGGTTGAGCTTTTTCAGCGTCACAAATATCGTTGATAATAATGTCGCATCCAGCTTTAGCTAATTCTAAAGCACAAGCTAAACCAATACCACGAGAACCACCTGTAATAAGTGCAATTTTTCTTTCTGTCATTAATTTTCTCCTTATTTTAAATTTTGTCAGGCTATGCCAGACCTACTTTGTTTTTTTGTGTTTCTTATTTTTTTCTTTTTTTATTTTGTTTTTGTCAACATTTTTAATAACATCTGTGCCAACAATATTACAATACTTTTTATCATTATTAACTTCGTTGATAAAAGAATCTATACCACCAGAAGCTAATGCATACCTTTCTGCGATATTCATAGGTAGTTTACATTCCAAACATACCGGAGGATTGTATTTTTCAAAATTACAAAATGTACCTTCATTACCATAAATAACAAAATTTGTACCATCAGACAAAGCATAATTCACTGCTTCACAAGTTTGCAAATGACTATTGAACTTAGAATCCAGTTCTGTAGTATTGTTCAACATAACAACTTTAAGCGCACCTTTTTTTCTTATTTCTTTTTGTCTTTGCTCAAATTTTGCAACTTGTTTACGTTCTGCACTACTTTGTTGAAATTCATAGACAACTCTCATTACCGCAACTATTGCAAGGATAATCAATAAAACATATTGAAATTTTCGCATATAATTACATATCCTTCCTTCAGAAATTTAAACCCCTGCCATTTGTTCTTTTAAAGCTGCAACTGTTGCATCCAAAGAAGCTTTGTCAAATACATTATAAACAGTAGTCTCAGGAGCAATCTTTTTATTTAAACCAGCAAGAACTTTACCCGGACCGATTTCAACAAATGTATCAACACCTTCTTCAACCATTTTTTGAATAGTTTGAGTCCAATGTACTGATGAAGAAATTTGTTTTGGCATTTTTGATTTAAAATCATCAGCTTTCAAAGTTTCTGCTGCATCTACATTTGTAATAACAGGCATTTTTGCATCATTTAAAGCTAATTCAGAAACAAAGCTTGCGAATTCTTTACCGGCATTTTCCATGTATTTAGAATGGAATGCGCCAGAAACAGCAAGAGGAACAACCCTTCTTACACCATTTGCAAGAAGATAATCAGAAGTTGCTTTAACAGCGTCGCTATCACCAGTGATTACTACTTGAACAGGTGAATTGTAGTTTGCTACATCAACGTAACCAACTTTTGAACCTTCTTCTAATCCTGCTTTTAATTGCTCATCTGTTGCATTAAGTACTGCTGCCATAGAACCGCCTTTTGTAGCACCCATCAAATCAGCTCTTTTTTGTATTGCTTTTAAAGTTGTTTCTAAAGACATTACACCAGCAGTATACATTGCGCAATATTCACCTAATGAATGACCGGCAACAAAATCCGGTGTAATATTTAATTCAGATTTCAAAGCTTCTAAAGCTGCAATAGAAGTTGTTACAATTGAAGGCTGAGTATTAACAGTTTGTTTCAAATCTTCTTCCGGACCTTCAAAACAAATTGTTGAAACACTTTTGCCTAATGTTGAATCAGCTGTTTCATAAACAGATTTTGCTGCAGCAAAATTTTCATATAAATCTTTACCCATTCCTACAGATTGAGCACCTTGCCCCGGGAATAAGAATGCTATTTTTTTTACCATGTTATACTCCTTTTATTTTATGTCGTTAAGTCGTTAGGTCTTTAAGTCGTTAAGTTCGTTTTAAATAATTTTTCAATCCTCTTAGCAAAGCAAAAACTTTATCAATTTTTAATTTTAATTTTTCATAACCTTGATAGTAGTTAAGTTTCTCTGCTATTATCATTTGGGTATCCAATTCTGCTAGAGAGCCAATAGCAATATCTATAAATCTCATTGTATCTTTATCAGACATTCTCGTAGAACCTTCTGCTATATTTGAAGGAATTGCAACAACTGCCCTTCTGATTTGACTTATAATACCATATTTTTCTTCATCAGGGAAATTGTCAGTGATTTTATATATCAATATGGTTAAATCAATTGCTTCTTTCCAAACTTCTAAATCTTTATAGAACATAACTGTAAGTTGTTAAGTTATCAAATCTCTAAAGCATTAAGTTCATATAAATAATTCAAAATGAACCTAACGACTTAACGTCTTAACGACCTCCTTCTTACTAACAAATTCCTTCTCTCAATCTTACGATTGCGCCGCCCCAAGTCATGCCGGCACCAAAACCGCAAAGAACAGCAGTTGAACCCAATTTAACATTGCCTTTTTCTACGCTTTCAGCTAAAGCCAATGGAATTGAAGCAGCAGAAGTGTTACCATAATATTTAATATTAGTAACAACCTTGTCATCAGAATATCCCAAACGCTCTTGAACAGCTTGAATAATTCTGATATTTGCTTGGTGAGGTATTAAATAATCAATATCATCAGCTCGCATTCCAGCTTTTGTAATAAGTTCTTCTACATAATGAGGTAGAACTTTAGCTACAAATGTATAAACCCCACGTCCATTCATTCTGATGCCTTTTGGCTTTTCTTCATACTGTTCAACAAGCGGACAATTCTTACCATCAAATGATAGTTCAATCAAGTCACCATGGCTTCCGTCAGCTTTAATATCAATAGCAATAATGTCGTCAACACCATCTTCGGAAGCTGTTACTACCATTGCACCGGCACCATCACCGAATAGAATTGATGTTCCTCTATCATTCCAATCAACTAAACGAGAATTGTTATCGGTTGCAACTACAAGAATATTTTTATACATTCCAGATGCAATAAAACCCTTTGCAATACTCAAACCATATATTAACCCCGTACAAGCAGCAGTAATATCAAAAGCAGGGATTTGAGTCGTAATACCTAATCTGTTTTGAATATGACATGCGATTGCAGGATATAAATCAGGTGGAGCAGATGATGCAGCAATAATCATATCAATATCATTAGCATCCATTTTAGCTTTTGCCAAAGCTCTTTGAGAAGCTTCCAAGCCTAAATCTATAGCATTTTGTTCACCAGAAACAACTCTTCTTTCTTTAATACCGGTTCTGGTATAAATCCACTCATCTGATGTATCATATAATTTTGTTAAATCGTCATTTGTTATAACCGCATCAGGTACACTATACCCAACTCCGGCAATTCTTAAAGGAATTGTATTGTTTCCCATTTATTGTATACTCCTCTTACCCTTTGAATAAATCAAACTTCGGCAGTAATTACCTACCGAAGTTTTGTAATCTTTTATTATTCCCCGATTGATTCGGAAATTTTTCTGTTAACAGATGTTTCTACAGCCTCTTTGGCTACTCTTACTGCATTTTTAATTGCATAAGCTTTACTTCTACCGTGTGAAATAACCGTAATACCTTTTACACCAAGAAGTAAACATCCGCCAAATTCTTCGTAATTAATTTTTTCATAAATACGTTTCATGAAAGGTTTTGCTAACATACCAATTAGCATACCCAAGAAATCTGATTTGAACTCACTCTTAATCATTTTAAATAATAATGAAGAAGTTCCTTCGGTAACTTTTAGTACAACATTACCGACAAAACCATCACAAACTACAACGTCGCAAAGGTTCAAGAATAATTCTCTGCCTTCAATATTGCCCATGAAGTTGAATTTTTCTTTTTCTTCTTCTAATAAATTATAAGTATTTTGCGCCAATTCATTACCTTTGCCGGCTTCTTCACCAATGTTTAAAACACCAACACGTGGTTTATCAATGCCTAGGACATTCTTAGAAAAAGTCATCCCCATAATAGCAAATTGTTTAAGCATTTGAGGCGTACAATTGCTGTTCGCACCACCATCAATAATAACAATTGGTTTTTTCATTGTAGGAAGTGTTACAGCTATTGCAGGTCTGTCAATTCCAGGAATTCTACCCAAACCAAACAAGCTTGATGCCATAGCTGCACCGGTAGAACCTGCTGCCACTAACGCATCAGAACTTCCAGTTGCTACAGAATTAACTGTTAATACGATTGAAGAGTTTTTCTTTTTACGAATAGCCTGTCCGGGAGCTTCACCCATCTCAATAATTTCAGAAGCATGAGTAATCTTGATATCAAGTGATTTGACATCCACACGTACTCTTCTTTTTCTGCCTGCTTTACCGCAATCAGATAAGAATCCTTCTTTCTGAATAACTTCAAGACAGTGTTCAATTCTATCTTGCTTTCCGACTAATTCTAACGCTACACCATATTCTGCCGCAGCCCATACTGCACCTGCTACAATCTCAAAAGGAGCGTGATCACCGCCCATTGCGTCTACAGCTATTCTTGTCATTTAACTCTTCCCTTTATCCCGTTTTTAATCTTATCTTTTTAGAAAGTCAGGTGCGGTTATTCCGCACCTAATCTTTTAAAAAACTATGCTTCAGGTTTTTCTTCTGTTTCTTCAGCTTTTTCTTCAGCTTTAGCTTCTTCTGCAGGAGCTTCTTCTTTTGCAGCTGATTTTTTAGCTTTTTTAACTTCTTTTTCTTCAGCCTTAGCTTCTTCTACAAAACCTTCAGCCTTTTTAGAAACAACTTTGCCTTTATATGTTCCACAAGCTGTACAAACAGTGTGAGTTAAAACCTTAGCTCCACAGTTTGGACAAGTTGCCAATTCAGGTTTTGTTGCTTTCCAATTAGATCTTCTTTTACCTTGAGCACTATGCCCTGTTCTTTTCTTTGGTACTGCCATTTCTTATAATGTCCTTTCTAGTTGTATTAACGTTTTATTTATATATTAAAAATTTTCAAATATCAATTTATGATTCTGTTGATAGGTAGAAAATTATTTTTTATCAATCTTGATGTTTTTAAAAACATCCATTCGATTATCAGGAACTTCCATTTCTTCATCAGACACAAATAGTCCCTCATTACAATTTATACCACAAACTTTTTTATTTGGTAAGTTTAATATTACAGATTGATACAATAAGTCATAAATATCAATCTCTTTTTCTCCGTTTAAATCCGTAACAAACTGTCCTGACTGGAGTTCCAGCTCTTGACCATATTCGTCGTAAAGAGAATGCTTTGCATACGTTTCATCAATGTCGAAATCAAAATCGTATTTATATTTATTCAAACACCTATCACATTCCAACTGAATTTGACCTTCAACCTCTCCTTTGACTTCTATAAAATCACCCAAAGATTTTATATCCAAACTTGCACGAATTTCACAATCATCCAATTCTTCAATTTTACCATCAAATTCGTAATAAAGAGTTTTGTCCGGCTCACGCTCAATGTCTTCAATTTCAACTATTTTATTGTTGCTATGTTTTTTATGCATATGGTTCTTCCTGTAAAACAAGTCCTGCAATTTGAGTTGACACAAAGCAAAGTTTCTTAATCGGCCCCATAGGTTCTTTTTCTACAAGAACCGGAGTTGGGCTTTTCATAAGTTGTTTTAATTCAGCATAAACTGCTTGCGGATTTTCATAATACATAACTATAGGAGTTGCAGAACCCTTTAAAAATAAAATCACTGCTTGCCTTGTTTTCTGTGGAGTATTAAATTGTTGAACCATAATTTCTCCTTTATTCTTCTACACACTATTGATTATAGTACAAAAAGACAAAATATTAAAATTCCAGATAATTATCGCCGTATAAATTTTCCTTTGCCATTCGAAGCAGCATTTTGGCAAATCTGCATCTATCCGTATCACCAAGGTTATTTAGAATATTTATTGCGCTCTTTAGTTTTTTCATTGCTTTTTTAGGGTCTGGGTGTAGCAATACTTTTGCTAAATCAATTTGTGTTGTTGCTAATAAATCTTGAAATTTATCTTTGTTTTTATCCTTGTTGCCAATTGTCCTATAATTATTTACAGAACTATCAAAATCAGAAATAACTTCTTTTAGCAGACTTTCTTCTCTTACGAGTACTTTGCGCAATTTTTCTGAAATTCCTTGTTTTTCATATTCTCTGTGCAAATCTTCTAATCTTGCAATCATGTGCATTTTATCATTTTGGAATTCTGCAATTTCAAATCCTTGTTTAATATATTTTTCTTTAATTTCCAGTGGCAAAAATTTGAATTTCGCCAACTTGCTGCAAAGAATTCCGGCTAAATCTAAATTGCCTACTTTTAATAATTTTTCTACCAAAGCAGCAAACTTGTCTGACAAAGTTTCAATCATTCCTATTGAATGATAATCTGCTTCGCATTTTCTTTGCGCAATAGTGAATTTTCTAATTGGCATTTGCGGAGTTGATAGTGCATCTTTTGAAAATTTACTAAATCTATTTTCTGCACTTTGAATGGTTACCGGATTAATTTTCATATTATATTAATAAACTATAAAAATTTTTTTTGCTAGTATAATTAAAAAATAATATTTATCGGCAGGTGTAATTATGTATGAAAAGATTAAGAAAAACTATTATTCAGATACAGAAAAAGAATCACAAATGTTATTATTGCCAGATGTAATAACATTAACACATAAAGAAATGGACATAGCAAGAGACAATATGGAAATTTTCAATAAGGCTGGATTTGAAGTAGAAGAATTCGGAGAAAACACGATAAAATTAAATGGTGTACCTCCAATATGCTATGATTTGGATACAAAAGAATTGTTCTTAGAGACTTTAGATGAAATAAATACAGTAGCAAGAACAGCAAAACAAGAAATAGAAGAAAGATTTATTTCAACAGTTGCATGTAAATC
>URPS01000040.1 GCA_900549855.1 uncultured bacterium
CTGTTATATTGTTAATTGTTGCTCCGCCATTTCCTGCACCTAAACCGGTATCAATAACAGCATAAGAAACTTGCATAGAGGCAAATAGTGTACTTAATACTAGTGCTGATAATTTTCTCTTAAAGTTTTTCATTTCCAAATCCCTTTATGTTGACTGTATCCCAATCATACTATTAAAAAAAATTAAAAATAAAAATAATTGCGCAAATTACGCAATTATTAAGAAAATTGTTACAATAATTAATAAAAAATTATAATTAACCGACGATTGCCTTATATATGAGGCTTGATGCTTTTACAATAAAGTCTTTTCCTTGTGGTGCATTGTGCGGACGATTTGCTAAAATTACTACAATGTACTTTTTACCGTTTTGAGCGTAAACAATACCTGCATCACCTAGCATAGTCCCGATATCACCTGTTTTATGGATGAATAGAGCGCCATCACCAAGTCCGGCTGCTATTAATCTGTTATTTTTAACATGGCTCATGTAATCAATGATATATTCTCTGGAATTTATATTTAAGAACCCAGGATTATCTAAGTTATAAAGGATTTTTGCCATATCTTTAGCTGTTGTTTTGTTCGTACCTTTTAAATCAGGAAGCCATGTTCTAACATAAGTTTTAGAAATTCCCCAATCTCTTAAGCCTATATTAATGTCATCCATGCCGCCAAGTTTTGACATAATCATATTTGTAGAAGTGTTGTCAGAATCTTGAATCATTGTTTTAGCAAGTTGGTCAAGCGTATATTTTCTACCTGTTTGTGCGTATTGCAAATTACCGGAACCTGATGATTGGTAATAATCAGTAAGAAGCATGTCGTCAAAAATTGTCATTTGATTTGCTTCGATTGATTTAAATAATCTTACAAGTACCGGAAGTTTGATGATACTTGCTGCTGAATATAATTTATCACCATTAATATCAACGTACTTGCCGTTTTCATATTCCCAAACATAAATTGCGGGTTTGACCATTGGATATTCTTTCATTAATCCTTGTAATTGGTTTTTTAGTCCTGCCATTTCGTTTGTATGGTACATTGTCGTAATTTCGCTGTGAGTTTTTTCAATTGTTGGAGTGAGCATCAAACGGTTGTGAAATAAATCGTTGCTTAAATAATTAGTTGTAGGATTTGCAATTGAATACAAATTTACAGCTGAAATATTTTCTGGTTTTTTCTGAGCTAAATTGCCCTGCGTTTTTGTGTTAACAGGCAATGAATTTGGGAAGAACACATTATTTATTAATCTGTTGTACGCAGTCGGAAATACAAATGCCATAAAAACAGCAAGGAAAGAACATACTACACAAATTCTAAAAAGTTCCTTAACAGGATTAACCTTTTTTTTCTTATGTCTTACTACGTTAGCACCTTGTGGCTGTACAACATGCAAACGGCTATTATTTCTCCTTTGTTGTTGATATGCGTACACGAATAATCTCCTCCAAATCCCATTTTGATAATAACACTATACCAGAAATATAATAATCCTTCAAAAAGTTGAATTTCTATTAAGAACAAAATTTCTTCTTTACATTTTGTTACAAAAAGGCAATTTTTGTGATGCAAAATTCTTTATATATGTAAGGTTAGTTTTTATAGGTTAGGTTAATTATGACACTTCCAATTAATTCACTTGCGAATATGGAATTTATGCTCTATGGCGGTTCTTCTGGATTAAGCTCCAACTGTCCGAGTTATATAAATGGTTATCAAGCTAGTAATCCTTATAGTGGATACTATAACCCAATGTATTTGCAGAATTATGCAAATTATCAAAACAGTGTAGCGAATATGAGTCAAAGCGGAGGGGTACAATCTTCTGTCCCAACGGCTCAACAAACTTCACAAACACAAGCGGCAGGTCAAACTGTGTCCGTGAATTCTGATATAAACACTCTTGCAAAATTTTATGAAGATTCAAATTCAATGGTACAAAAATGGGGTGATATTGGGACTAGTGCATTAATGATTGGTGCTATGTCAAATTCTCAAGTTCTAAAGCATCCATTTAATTCAATAAGAGCAATAAAAGTAACAAATCAGATTTTTGATAAGGCAAATCCTGCAATACAAGCTTTGTGGCAAAAGAATCCTGAATTGATGCAAAAGGCATATGGTCAATTACATGCAGTAAATCGAATGGCACAGCCTAAGTTTTCTTTTGTTCAAAAATGGTTCCAAAAACCAATTGAAGAAAGTGCTAGAAAAGATTTAGAAAAAATTATGGCAGATGCTATAAAATCAGGTGATGAGAAAGCAATCCTAAGAGCAACCGAAACTCTTAAAGCTTCAAGAGGTATGGACGGTTATATTCCAACAGCTTGGAACAAAGTTAAGAATTTCTTTGGATATGAAGCAAAAAATCTTACTCCAAAAGAAAGAATTGCCAAAAAGGCTGCAGAAATAGATAAAGTTGTTAATGCTCCTGCTGCATTAAAACCCGGAGTTGGCGGATTGTTAAAGCAAGGTTTAAAAGAAGGTAAAACATTTGCAATCTTTGGAATGGTAATTGATTTACCAAAGATAATTTCAGCTTACAAAAATGGTGGCACGGGTTCTGCGTTAACTCAAATTACTCAAACCGGAATTCGTTCTGTTGCAGATGGTATTGGATGGACATTAGGTCGTGCAGCCGGTGGTGCAATCGGTACAAAAGTCGGTGCAGCAATTGGTACAGCAGTTTGTCCAGGAATTGGAACCGCAGTAGGAGCTGCATTAGGTTTCTTAGGAGGTGCGGCTGGTTCAATCTTGGCAAGTAAAATTACTCATGCGCTTATTCCAACAGATGAATCAACAAAACTTGAAGCTCAAAAGATGACAAAAACTGCTGATGGACAAGCAAATCTGTTAGCTCTGGCAGTTCAGAAAAAACAAGCAGGAGAATATGTTCCGCAAAATGTTCTTTTGGCGGCAAGTAACGTTGCAGCATCTATGGGCTAAAAAATAATCTACTTCTCATAATTATGCTAAAATAAAGAAAAAGAGGTTAGTATATGAGAAGTGATAATATAAAGTCAGGGATTGCCAGAACACCACACAGAAGCTTATTGATGGCAACAGGTGTTTCTAAAAAGAATATGAAAGCGCCTTTTATCGGAATTGCAAGTTCTTTTTCAGATTTAGTTCCAGGGCATATTGGTATGCGTGATTTAGAGCGCCAAATTGAAAAAGGAATTCATTCTGCCGGTGGTCAAGCATTTATTTTTGGTGTACCTGCAGTGTGTGATGGGATTGCGATGGGACATTCCGGCATGCAATATTCACTTCCTTCACGGGATTTAATAGCAGATTGTGTGGAAACTGTAGCAAATGCCCACCAGCTTGATGGTTTAGTTCTGCTTTCTAATTGTGACAAAATCACCCCCGGAATGCTTATTGCAGCAGCCAGAACGAATATTCCATCTATAATAGTTACCGCAGGTCCAATGTTGGATGGAGAAAGCCAATGTGAAAAATTAACAATGATAAAAGGGGCTTTCGAGGCGATTGGCAAATTCCGTAATGGAGAAATAACAGAAGAAAGATTACTCCAACTTGAAGAAGCATCTTGTCCTTCTGCAGGTGCTTGTCAAGGACTTTATACCGCAAACACTATGGCTTGTTTGACAGAGGTGATGGGAATGAGTCTTCCTTTTTGCGCAACAGCAGCAGCTGTTTCTTCTGAAAAACGCAGAATTGCATTCGAAAGTGGTATGCAAATTGTTGATTGGGTAAATCGAGATGTCAAACCGCTTGATATTTTAACAAGGAATACGCTTCGTAACGCTATAATTGCAGACTTAGCAATGGGTGGTTCTACAAATTCTTTCTTACACATTCTGGCTTTATCAAATGCTGTGAAAAACTCTCTGCCTGTTGAGGGTGGTGATGAATTAGTATCATTAAAGGATTTTGAGGAGCTTTCTCATAAGATTCATCAATTTGTTAAACTGGAACCGTCTTCTAATATAACTATGACAACATTCCATCATGCAGGCGGAATCCCGGCTGTAGTCGACGAATTGATAAAGAGTGTTCCTGAATACAAGGCAAATAGAAGTTTTGCAGGTGTTTATTCTGATAAATCAATAATCCATGATTATTCTGAACCTTTTACTACAAAACCTGGGCTTGGAATTCTGTATGGAAATATTGCACCGGAAGGTTCTGTAATAAAGATTTCTGCTGTAGATGAAAGTTGTTACGAATTTACTGGGAAAGCTAAAACTTTTGATTCGGAAGAAGATGCAATGGCAGCTTTAGAAAATGATGAAATAAAAGAAGGTGATGTTATTGTAATTCGTTACGAAGGTCCAAAAGGCGGTCCTGGTATGAGAGAAATGCTTGCACCTACTTCGCTACTTGTTGGGAAAGGGCTGGGCACAAAAGCTGCATTGATTACTGATGGACGCTTTTCCGGCGGAACTAGAGGAATTTGTGTCGGACATATTTGTCCGGAAGCTGCAAATGGCGGTGTCATTGCACTAATTAAAGATGGCGACACAATCAAAATTGATATAAATAAACGAACTCTTGATTTGATGGTATCAAAAGATGAACTTGAACGACGCAAAAAGGATTTAAAGCCTTTTGTAAGTAAAGCGAAAGGATATTTGGGTAAATATTCCAGAACCGTTCAAGATGCGAGCCACGGAGCTATTGTATAAATGGATAACAAACAAGAGCTTCGATGCTGGGCTAAAGAAAAAAGAAAAAATATTTCGATTGATAATAATCTTCTGGTGAAAAATCTTATGCAGACAGAGGCTTATAGGAATGCAAAAAATATTCTTATATTTTATCCGCTTAAGTATGAAGTTAATTTATTGTCACTTCTTAAAGATAAAACAAAGAATTTTTATTTACCTAAAATTGATGGTGAAAGTTTACTTTGCTGTCCTTTTTGTGAAGGAGATGAACTTTGCGAATCGTGTTTTAAGACCCTTGAACCGATAACAAAACCTTGTAAAAAGCAAATGATTGATTTGGTAGTTGTGCCGGCTTTATGCTGTGATAAAAAGAACTATCGCCTTGGTTATGGCGGAGGTTTTTATGACAGATTCTTGAACGATTTTTGCGGAATAAAAATTGTTTGCTTGCCTAAAAAACTCCTCGTAGATACAGTTTATCCGGAAGAATTTGATATACCGGTCGATTTAGTTATTACTGAAAATTATATGTGAACGAACGTTGAATAGATGCGTCAACAGCACCTTGAGCAGATTGCATTTCTGCGTCAACCATCTTAAGCCTGTTCTGGTATTCCTGCATTTGTAAATCGAGTTTCTTCTCTAATATAATAAGCTTATCTCTTCTTGCTTCCAGTTGCTTAACCGCAGGATTCTCGGGATCCAAATCATTGCCAAGCGCCATAATTTCGTCAGACGAAGCAACCAATTCCATCTTGGCAGATGCAATCCACTGTATCTTTGTTTCCAGCGTTATCTTATACGCTGTAAGGTACATCATTCTGAAACTTGAGGCAATTAATCCCATAATTTGTTCCTTCTACCTTGTTTCGTTTAAATTCTTGCCTTTCAGGAATGTGTGTTCATTACTTTCTGCAATCAAACTTTCCATTTTGTGTAACTGATGCTTGTGGTAATTTACTCTGTACTTAGCCATTTTTAACTTCTGTCTGATGGTAAGCATGTCCTTAAGACTAGAAAGTAAACTTACGGCGAGTGCTTTGAATGGATTTTTCCGTTTGAAAAACGAACGGGCAAAATTCATAAAGTTTACGAACCGTTTCATACTATCTTGTAGTTCTTCACGCATAAGCATTTGCTCCTATACGATCTAAGCCTACATGTATTATAAAACATGTAAACCCTAAAAATTGCTTTTTTACAGATTTTGTATTTACATTTGTTAACATATTATTTCGAACTAGTCCTATTTCCGGTAATGCTGTTGAAGATAAATCTATTTTTGTAGTATTCATCTTTTGCTACATTATTTATCGGCATTTTTTTCAAAAACTTTAGCTCTTTACGGTTGTAATATCTAATTTCGTTACAAAAATTTACAAAATTAGATATTGCTTTAACTAAAGCATTATTTAGAAAAATATCAAGCATTATTCTGAAAAAAGTGCGTCCTTGCATAATCTCTCTCTTTTTGATGTCGTTAAGTCGTTGGGTCGTTAAGTTCATTTAATTCGCTTCGCTCATTTTAAAACAACTTTCCATTTTCCACTTTCAATTTTTAACTTATGAAACCGACCCAAAGTCTGCCTCTACCTCACCCTAACCCTCTCCTGCTAGGCGAGGGGATGCGCCCTACTTGGAATGAAAACTACTAACTGTTTTACAACAACTTTCCATTTTCAATTTTCAACTTATGAAGCCGACCATTTGTCTACGTGCGTAGCTTCTACCTCACCCTAACCCTGTCTTGGATTATTCGGGGTTTCGGCGGAGTAACGTCCGACCTCCACCTTACGGGCTTACGCCCTACCGAAAATCCGCTCTCCTGCTAGGCGAGGGAAAAAGATTGTCTACGTGCGTAGCACTATAGGTCTTGGATGTCTTTGCTTGCGGATTCGATATCGTCTTTGAGCATTTTTCTTACGATATCACCTTGAGTATCAAGCATTTTACAAACTGTTTCAATGTTTGCAACTTTTTGAGAAAGTATTGTATCTGCATTTGATACAATGTTGCTGGAAACGGTTTGATATGCTGATAGAGCGGCGGATGATGTTCCTTGCATCAAGTTGCCCATAACAACAGCAGGTAAGCCAAATTCGCCTAAATATGGTGCTGCTGCGGTCATGATTCCGCCCCAACCTGATACAAGTCCTGCTAACGGCATAAGTATGTTAGCTGCTCCGATACCGTAGCCGTTTGCTGTGCCTACACCGTAGGCAGCTGTGCTTGCAATGTCTGCAATACTTCCTATACCGGACGCAAAACCGGTAGTAGAGCCGTTTGAAGAACCAAAACCGGAAAGTAGATCGCCAATTCCTGAAGCTCCGCCTGTTGTAGCTCCGCTTTGTCGATAACCATAATTTGCGGCATATCCGCTAGGGAAGCCGGAATAGTTACCGAGTGAGTTTACTCCAAAGGAAGAATAAGTTCCAGTTGTTCCGCCTGTTCCACCTGTATATTGGTTCCAGTAAGAAGTTCCAGGGATATTCATTGCGCTTGTGCCACCTAATGTTGTCATAAATGCAGATGGAGCAAATAAGCTTGCTAATTGGTATAAGAAACCGCCGGCAGCTTCAAAACCGGTGCCGGAACTTGCAGAACCTGAAACGGTTAAATCTCTTAACCTATCGTAAGTTTCGTATAGCATAACTTTAGCGTCAGCCGAAGCTGCGCCATATTTATTTGCTAAAACTAAGTATCCATCGTTTTTGTATGACATAATTTTGTCCTTCTCTTATTACTTTAAAGAGTCTATTTACTAGCCACCGAATGTCTTGAATGATTTTTCAATATTGTCTTTAACTACCTTAGATACAGCGTCTATTTCAGTAGATAGAGCATTTTGTTCTGTATCAAGTTGTTTAAGTCTTAATTCAAGTTGTTGATCCTCTTGTTGAATTAATGACGTTTTTGCGTTGATATCTTGAACCATTTTGTCGTATTGTGCGTTTTCATAGTTATATTGGTTCATAGCGTCTTTATAAGCCGCATCATCCGTAATTGTTTCAACATTTAGTGAATACGTAACGGAGTCATCTTCAAATCTAACTGATGTAAATCTGCCGTTGCCATCCGTTTCTAATAGGGCTTTAACAGTGTCAGATTGTGTTTGTTTGATGTAACTTGCATTGTAATATGAAAGCTGTGTTTGACCATCAATATTGTTGATTCCGCTTCCGCTTGCGTACGATTTGTTTAAATCTGCAAAAGTTGTATAGTACGTTTTTCCATTCATTTTGAAAGAGTAAACACCGCCGATATATTCGCCATTTTCGTTGAAACAATCACGAATAGACGCATCTACTTCTTGTTCTTTCATATCTTTTATGATTTGGTTTAATTCTGCTTTTTGTTCATCCGTTAAATCAGTTAGTAGAGTCAATTCGCAGTTACCAATATATGTTGGTCTTCTTAAATCTTGATATGCTTGTTCTGCATTTTGACTTGCTTGAAGAGCGGCAAATTCAACAGCTTGAAGAGCTGCTATTTGTGCATCATAGCCACTACTAATTGTTGCTATGGATTTATCGCCACTTGTCTGATAAACCGGTAATACTGTTTTGGTTCCGCCTGTTGTTCCGCCATAAAGATTTCTTAAGTCAGATTTTAAAGCAATGTTACCTTTCTTGTCCATATATATGCTTGCATAATCAGTTTGGACGTCTTTTGACAACGCTCCTTCTTCTACAAGCTTGTCAACAGCTTTTTTAGCTGTTTCTTTCATTGCAGGTGTCATATCTTTGCTATTGTAGCCTATAAAATCTGTAGGTCCTTCATCAGTCTGTTCTGGAGATAATTTTGTTGTATCTCCGGTGTAATCAGAATTGTCAGCGGTATTATAATATTTGCCATCTTTTAGGTAATATTCGTTTGTGTCTTTTTCATCAGAACTTGTGTAGACTGCATATTTTTTACCATTTACTTCACACATTTTTTGAACTTTTTGTGAAACGCTATAAGTATCTGTATCTACATGATAATCGCATTTGTTAACACCTGTGAAAGCGCCATTGTTTGCATAATTAGAAAGTGTTGCCGCTTCTTTTTGTTTTGCTTTTGTTGCAGCTTGTGCTGTTTC
Source organism: uncultured bacterium (assembly GCA_900549855.1). GTDB lineage: Bacteria > Cyanobacteriota > Vampirovibrionia > Gastranaerophilales > Gastranaerophilaceae > CAG-196. The sequence goes on from URPS01000040.1 coordinate 8,723, forward strand.
GTATTCTTGTTTGGTAGAAGTTACCAATCTTAATGCTGTTTCAATCTGGTCTGATGTAGCATCTGCGCCGCTCTGAAATTGAACTTGCGGGTCACTTAATTTCTTTTGTGAACCTGTGTAAACATTCGCTTCTTTTTCACGTGTTACTACATAGTTGTAATCTTCTTCCGGATTAGCCAATTGTTCCCAATTTGTAATCGTGTAAGTCGTACTTCCATCAGAATATGAGTATTGCGTCTTCGTATAATCAGAAGTACTTGGTGGAACCGGTACATTAAGCCCAAGCATCTGGTTAAAAAGATTTGCAGACTGATTTGATAAAACAGTACGTGCCTGATTTATTTGTTGTCCTTCAAACTCACAATTTGATTTTCTTGCAACCAGCGCTAAATATCTGGCTTGCGAAGCTGCCATACCCATAGTGGTATCTCCTTATGTAGTTTCTCCCTCTCCTTGAGGAGAGGGTTGGGGTGAGGTGTCCACCCGTTTTATGTTGTTACTTACAAGATTGTTTTAATGGGATATTACTAAAAGTCAATCTTTATAATAGTATTATATATTATTTTTACAAATTTTAATTGAAAGAATTGCAGTAAATCATCCATATGATGTAGATAAGCTTTCAAAAATCGTACATATATGGTACAATCAACCAATGAGGTTTTTAGTTTACCTTTTCTGCATTCTATTATTTACTCAAACTTCCTCTTGGGCAATAGAGGAAGTAATTCTTGACGTGGATGATAATGTTATTCAAGATGAGGTAGGGGAAAATGTAAGGGAAAACTGCGGAGAGAAAATTAACTCTGATAAAGAGCTTACCCTTTATGAAAAAATCCAGAATATAAAAGTCAAAGAAATTTCAGATACAAGCCGTTCGAGTTTTCTTTTGGATGAAATTTTAACAAAAGAATTTGACAATGGTGCAACGATGCATTTGTTTGGTTACTATAGAGCCGGAGCAGAAATTGATGTTTCTGATAGCGGAAATACCGATTATAATTTTAGCGCTATTCATGCCGGTATAAACGGGAAATTCAAAGGTGGAAAAAATTTTTATGAAGCAAGATTACGTTTTGACCCTCTGGATGGATATACTTTCTTACAAACATTACCAGCCGATATTTATGTTGCGAATACTTCGATTCCGCACCACAAAATTATCTTAGGTAATACAAGAACTCCGGTTGGCTTTGAAGGCGGGCGTTCTGATATGGTTATGCCCTTTGTTGCACGTGCGCAAATTGCCAGAAATTTTGGTAATTCCAGAAAAGTCGGATTGCGTATAAAAGGAAACTATGACCTTGTTGAATACGATATTGGCGGATATAGTTCTGATACATATTTTAGAAACTTTTTCCCCGGAACAGAATTTTCCGGCTGGTTAACGCTAAAACCGCTAGGCAAAACAGACGGTCGATACGGAAAATTAAAGCTGGGCGGTGGATTATCAGCCGGCAGAAACAATATTAGCTATGCTGTATCAGGAGTTTATGCAGGGTATGAATACAAAAACTTTTTTGCTGACTTTGAATACTCTTATGCCGATGGCTACAACGGCGCAAAAAGAATTTCATCTAATCAGGCAGAAGGATTTTATTCAACCATAGGATATAAAATTACGCCAAAATTACAATTTGTAACAAGGTATGACCAATTTACACCTGATAGGAATAAAAGTAATGACATAAGAAGAGAATATTCTGCCGGAGTTAATTATTTCATAAAAGGACAAGCACTAAAGATTATGCTAAATTATGTATTTTGCCAAAACGATTTGTTTAAAGATTCTCACAGAATAATTTTGGGAACACAACTAATACTTTAGGCTGTTGCGTATTTATCCATTGAAATAAATCCGGAAAGTGTTAGGCTGGTAGCTTTGTATTTTTGTATTGCAACTTTGCTACTGCAGTTGCCTTCAACAACTTCAAAAGAACCATCGGAGTTGACTTTTGTAACAATACCGGTGTGTGATTTACCGCCATTTTTTTCTATCATAATATCACCAACTTTTACATTGTTAGCAATATAGCTTGCTTTATTACCAGATGGAACTTGTTTATAACAATTGTTCTGTTCGCCCCATTTTCTTAATTCAGAAACAGAAGAGAAGTGCTTAAATGAGGAAGGAAGGCTGCTGCCATATGTCTGTTTGATGTTATAAGATACAAAATCAGCACACCAAGCTTGTGATTTACCGCCGGAGAAGAGTCTATTGCCTTCTCTATCAGAATTTACACGTCCTACATAGCTTTTAGCTTTATCAGCAAGCTGCAAACGCATAGAGCTATTAGAACTTCTGGTAAATGTGTCATTCATACCAAAATTAGTGTTGTTCCAAGTAGGAGTTGAGTTGAAATTGAAAGTGAAATTTGAAAAATCGGTAAAATTGCCAGTATTCCAAGGCTGCTGGATTGGTTGAGAAAATATGTTTGTATTGTTAGTTGGGAAAGTAAAGCCGGATTGGAATGGTGTGAAATTAAATAATGATGGCATATTCCAACTAAAATTGCTAAAGAAAGGTAATACGTTGGTAAAAATAGGTAAATTAAATCCCTGAAAAACACCAAAAGACGGAGTAAACAAATTGTTTATTCCTCCAAAATTGAAATTTAGATGTGATAATGGATTTAAGTATGTCATGACAATATTACCTAAATATATAAAGTATAAATATTCAAAAATATTGCCTTTTTGTAACAAAAGTTTAAGGTTTATGTATCCGGACAGTACATTTTGTATTTGTCGATAAATCTTTTATGTTGTTCTACGATTTTAGCGTATTGTTTTACATCATTTTTTGTTGCAGATAACATAAGTGTTTCGTAATGTAAAATTTCTTCTTTAAGTTTGCGGATTTTTTGCATAAAATTTTCGTGCTTGGTAAAAATATATCCATAATAACCGCAATCTTCCGGCAAAAATGCAAAAGGTGAAGATGGATAATTTTTGCAAATATCCGGCTTATTGGGGTTGGTGCAAAGATTATTTACAAGAAATTTGCACGCACAAAAAGTGATTGCATCTTTTTGTTCACCTTTTAAAAGAAAGCTCGCAAAATCCGGTGTTAGTGATTGAACACCATCTCTATACATTATGTTGCGTGAAAAATCGACCGCTATTCTATTACAGCACTTTCCGCACTTGTTGCAATAATCTTTTTCCATAATAATATTATACATATAATAAAGGATGTGCAAAATAAAAGAAATGTAATATTATATAATTAAGACAAAAGGAGATTAATGATATGAAGAGAATAGTTTTAACTTTAGGCTTATTAGCAGCTATTAATTGTGTCGCTTTTGCTGACGGAAATGCTTTCACACCATTAAATTTTAATGACACTCAATATGGTAATCCATCTGCATCAACTGCAAAAACAACCGCGGCAACAACTTCAGCACCTGCTGCAACTTCAATGGACGGTGATGCTGTTGGTAATGGTAATATTCAGAATGCTATTTTGCAATTGGATAATGCGCAAGTTGATATCCGTAATGATTTGTTAAATTGTAAGACAAAATTTGCAGATGTCGATGCTCAATATAAATTAGTAAAAACAGAAAGAAAAGCTTTGAAAAAACAAGTTTCTACAATTGAAAAAAGAATTAAAGAAATTGATAGAGCAAAAGAAAAAATTAGAAAAAATATGTTATAGAATTTTATTTTCTGAATAATTAAAGATGTAAAGGGGCTGCAGAATGCAGCCCCTTTTTGACTACTCACCTATCTTGATTGTTGGAATAGCGGTGTGTTTCGATTTTTTAAACAAACTCCAAACTGGCAGCTTGAATTGTAGTTAAAATTACTTTCAGTTGGCTCAAATTGGCGCATTTGATATTCAATATCGTTACGTTTAATCGGTTTTAGTCTGGCTTCTGGGGTATTAGAAAATTCGCTTATACCGGATTGAGGATTATATGTCGGTGAAAATTCTTCCCTTATTCCAGAAATAGAGCTGCTGCACACTGTAGCGCCTTCTTCTACCGAACACATTGCAAATGTCGGAACTGTTAATAATAAACAAAAAAATATAAAAATCTTTTTCATACTATCTCCTTTTATTTTTATTGTAATAAAGTTTTCTTTTATTACATTAGACAGTGTGGCTAGGACTTTTTGCTAGTAAAAGATTTGATTAAACAAATGGGTCGGATTTACAAATCCGACCCATACATTTAATTTAAAAATCTTTGTTAACTTAGTTATATATTATTCTTAGCAATACTAGCCTTTAAACCTCTTGCTAAATCGTGACGACCGCTTTTTTCGTAAATAGCTGTCATTGATTCTAAGAATTTAAGGTTATCAATATTTGGATTGCCTTGATTTACTGGTGCAGTATTTACAGGAGTTGTATTTTTTCTTACAACTGATTTTACGGCTGTTTGCATAGCAGGTCTTTGTGGCTGGCTCATTGTTTGATCAACAGAATTGTTATTTACAGAAGGATTAACATAATTTCTTAATCTTGGATTATGGATAGGTGCTTCTGTTTCGTATGGATTTCTGTTTTCTCTCTGATAAGCGTTTAAACCGTAGTTAACAGTAGTGAAAGGCTTTTCCGGAGTGTAAGAAGAAGCAATAGGCTGCTGACCTCTGTACATTTCGATTTCTCTTTCGTTCAAGCTTTGGCTAAGACCAATTTTCATATCCGGTTCTTTACGTTTGAATAATCTGATTACTGCAAATGCTAAAAGACCAACTAATCCAAAAGAAACTGCCTTTCCTGCTGTATCAGGAACAGTGTCTTCGTCAACAGATTCTCTAATACCATCAACTGCAGAACTATTTTTTAACTTATTGAATAAAGTAGAAGTTTTAGTAGTTGTCATATCTTCTTTGTAAATTGGAGCGTAACTTTCAATCGGGTTACTCAATTTAACTTGTTGGGTTTGAGATTTTGCAGGAACAATAGGCGCTAAAGAATCGAAAGAAACGCTTGCGCCTTGTGCATTTTCTGCTTGGAAAAATATGCTGATACCGTTACCTTGAGGCTCAACCATAACAGTGTCAACATTAGATACGTTGTTATAAACTGTATTTAGGGTTTTGGAAGCTCTTATATCTTTCATATTCAAAGTGATTTGGTTTGGAGCTTTTACTGTCTTTTTAACATCAACAGCTTTATCTGAAACCAAAACGATATTGTATGTGTCTTTAACCGGCACAATTTCAATTGACTGTAATACATTGTCCTGCGCATTAACAGACAATACTGATATAAACATTCCCAAAAATAACAACGTTTTCTTCATAATAATATACTCTCTCTCCCTTGATATTAGTGTACAAGATTGGCATGCCCATGCCATCAATCAAGGGGTTAAAATTTGGGAGAATTTCATATAGACCATATGGTCTATTGAGTAATGTGTTTTGCTAAAAATTCTGTTAAATCACAAACTTTGTATTTGCCAAAAGAGTATAATAATAGCGCAGCTTCACAACCAAGACAAGATGTAAGTACTGTTTTGACGTTTGTTTGTCTTATGTTGTCGTGCTTTTCTTTTGGAATCTTAGATAAAATTTTATAGTCAGATAATTTAAAAATTCCGTTTAATCCACAACATTTATCAAAATTCTTCATCTGAATGTATTCTAAATTCTCAGTATTATTTAAAATCCATTCAATGTCATTATAATTTTCTATATTACAAGGTTTGTGGAATGTTGCCCTGATTTTCTTTTTTAATTTTAATTTGAGATTCTGTTCTCTTATGTACTCAAAAATGTTTTTTACAATTAGACCATCTATATTGTAACTTTTAAGCGTTTTTTCGCAACTTGCACAAGTTGTTACAATTTCTCGTGTGTTGTATTTTTCTATGAGATTGATAAATTTTTGTTTAGCTTTTTCAAAAGAATTTTTATCACCTCGAACATAAAAAGGTATGCCGCAGCAATCAAACAGAGGTGTAATAACTTCTATATTGCAAGCATTGAGTATTGAAATAACGGACTTGTTACCTTTTAAATTACCACCGCAACCGCCAAAATAGATAACTTTTTTATCAAACTTCTGGCTAGTTATATTTTTTGAAAATAAACCTAATGTTTTTATGCCTAATCCAAAGATTAATTTTGATTGGATAAAAGATATAAATTTTTCCATCGGGTGTGATTGAAAATATTTGGCTTTGGCAGAAGCTATAATATCTACGATATTTATTCCACTTGGACAGAATTTTGTGCATGCACCGCATTTTAGGCATAAATCAAGATATCTGTTTAATTTCTTAGACATCTTCAACTCGCCTTTTAGCAGTCCTTTTAGCATGATGAACATTCCACGTGAAACTGAGCAATCGTTTTTAGTAACTTCATAAATAGGACAAACTGATTGACAAAGTCCGCATTTTGAACAAGAATGTATTTCGTTTTTGTATTCCGCTAAATCCTTCATATTATGATTTTAAAGCAAAATCACCAAAAAACAAAGAAACGGAGTTTAATATTCTTTCTATATTTATAGTATAATAATCACATAAGAATAAGGAGTTTGAAAAAATGACTGCAGCTGTTCAACAATCACAAAAAGAATTAGATAGATTATCTGCTATCAGAACAATTGATTCTGAAATAAAAGCAATAGAAGAATTGAAACATTCTTTGGACTCCTCAAGTCTTACGCAAGCTCTGGATTTTATGCAGAATTCTAAAGGCAGAATTATTATCACAGGAATGGGAAAATCCGGACATATCGGTAAAAAAATTGCAGCATCTTTAGCATCAACCGGAACACCTTCATTCTTTGTACATCCGGCAGAAGCCAGTCACGGTGATTTGGGAATGATTACAGAAGATGATGTTGTCATTGCGATTTCTAATAGTGGGGAATCTCGAGAACTAATAGACATACTGAATTACTGCAAAAGATTTGGTATAAAACTTGTTGCAATAACTAAAAATGTAGAAAGCTCTTTAGGTAAAGCCGGTGATGTTGTTTTGCTTTTACCTAATAATGGTGAAGCTTGTCCGCTTGGTCTTGCTCCAACAAGCTCTACTACTGCAACTCTTGTGCTGGGTGATATTTTGACAATTGGTATGATAGAAAGAAAAGGCTTCTCTAAAGAAGACTTTAATGACAGACACCCAGGAGGAAAGTTAGGTTCTATCTTGAAACGTGTTTCTGATTTGATGCACGTAGGTCAAGATATGCCAATACTAGATGAAAACTCAAATATGCAGGCTGTGTTGCTGGAAATGACTTCAAAACGTCTTGGATGTGTAGGTTTTATTAATCAAGCCGGTGATTTGACAGGAATATTAACAGATGGTGATTTAAGAAGATGTTTGTCTTCAAAAATATTGGAAGAAAAAGCTGTTGATTTAATGACAAAGAATCCAAAAACAATTGCTCCAAATGCGATGAGTGCTGAAGCTTTAAAAATAATGCACGACAAAAAGATTACTAACTTATTTGTAGTAGAAAACAAAAAACCTGTTGGTGTAATTCATATTCACGATTTGTTGAACAACGGTGTTGCATAAGAGGACGGAAGCTATGAATATAGTTACAGAAAAAAAGTTTGCAGCGTTTTTATCCATAACATCAAACGCTCTGGTAATTTCGTTTAAAGTAGTTGCAGGTATTTTGTCAGGCAGCATAAGTATTATATCTGAAGCAATTCATTCACTTTCAGATTTTTTGGCATCTGTTTTGACGTTTTTTGCTGTAACTCGTTCTGCGGAACCTGCTGATAAAGGACATCCGTTTGGACATGGCAAATATGAAGATATGTCAGGTTTTATAGAAGGCGGATTAATTGTATTTGCAGGTTTATACATTATTTATGAAGCTATAGAGAAGTTAATAAATGGTTGTTACCAACATACAGAAACATTAATCGGTATTTTTGCTATGGGGTTTGCTGTTCTTGCCAACTTTTTGGTAAGTCGATATCTTTTTTATGTTGCTAAAAAATCTGACTCTGTTTCTTTGTATGCGGATGCAAAACATTTGAGTACTGATATTTATTCATCATTAGGAGTTTTTGTCGGTTTATTGTTGATTAAAATTACCGGCTTAGCTATCTTAGACCCGATTATTGCACTAGTTGTTGCTTTAATTATATTAAAAGCCGGTTTTTCTATTTCCAAAGAAACATTGAATAACTTGCTTGATGGTTCAATCCCGACAGCAGATATTCAAAAGATTGAAGAAATTATTAAAGCAAATTCTGTAATAAAAGGTTGTAAAGGAATAAAAGGAAGAAAATCGGGGCAGTGCAAAGAAATAGAGTTAACTTTACTTTTTAACCCAGATATGAAGCTTTCTTGCTGCCATAATATTTGTGACCAAGTTGAAAATTCTATAAAAAAAGAATTGGGTCAGGTATGCGTAACAATCCATGCGGAACCGGAAGCTTAGAACAAGTTTAGAGGATTAGAAGCGTGGGGAAAATGTTTATTTTCTTTGTGCTAAAATTTTTATATGCCAAATCCAGATTTCACAAATCCGCAAGAAGTTTTAAACATTCTTTGTTCTGAAAATATAGATTATTCGGAATTGCAAAATATTGCAGAATCCTTACTTGAACAAATTCCGGAGCTCCACATTAATCAAGATGGACGTAAATTTCAGGCAATAACTCAGGTTATATTGGAATGCTTAAAACAAATTCGTGGATTTTCTTCTAATGAATGGATTTCTGAAACTAAGCTCCGGCATGAATTGAAACCGAATGAGCGCATCATTGAATTTACAAGAATAAATGCAAAACAAGAATTGTGTCTATATAAAATTGCAAATTTTGACCAAATAGATTTTGAAAAAGAGCTGGAATCTGCTGACGAATTTGAAATTGTACCTAAAAAATCCAAAGAACTTAAACCAAAACAAGAAGGGGTAAAGCAAGAAGGGGTAAAAGAAGAGGAGGATGAAACATTTTTGAAGATACTTACTCTTCTTAAAAATGGTGAAAACGTTTTCTTGACAGGTTTTGCAGGTACCGGAAAAAGTTATATTTTAAATAAACTTAAAGAAAAATTCAAAAAGAAACTTACAATAACAAGTACAACAGGTATTGCAGCTGTAAATGTAAAAGGACAGACGCTTCACTCTTGGGCAGGAGTCGGTTTATGCAGAAATACAGTATTTAATACTGTTGAAAAAATTAAAAAGCGTCCAACACAATATAGGCAGATTATGAATTGCAAAATACTTGCAGTTGATGAAATTTCTATGCTTAATATTGAAGCTTTTGAATATATTAACGAGGTTTTACGTGCTGTAAGAGAATGTAATGCCCCATTTGGTGGCATTCAAGTATTATTTATCGGTGATTTTTTCCAGCTTCCTCCAGTTGAAAAAGAACAGCAAGAAAGCCGATATTGCTTTGATTCACATGTGTGGAAAGATTTGAATTTGCAAAATGTGGTACTTAAAAAGAACTACAGACAAAATGAACAGAATTTTATAACAGCGCTTGCGCATATGCGTGAAAACTGTTTGGAAGTAGAGGACGTAGAACTTTTAAAAACAAGATGTGTTGAAGGTGACACATATCAAACCGATATTTTACATATTTTTTCTACAAACGAAGAGGCAAATCGTTATAACCTTGCAAAATTCAATATGATTGATGAGCCGGTTAGAATTTTTAAATCAGAAGACGGTGTTTATAGAGGTACAAAACTTGTTACTGACGGATTTACAGAGAGTGAAAATTATATATTGGAAATATTTTCAAAAAATTGTCGTGCAGAAAAAGAAATTGCGTTAAAACTTGGCGCAAAGGTTATGCTGCTTGTAAATATGGATTTTAATCGTGGCTTAATAAATGGTGCTTGTGGTAATATTGAAGCGTTTTTTGATGATACAATCAGCATAAAATTCGATAATGGAGTTGTCGCCTCAATTCCGAAGCATACATTTGAATATTATTATAATGAGAGAGTTGTGGCAGAAAGAAAACAATTCCCGCTAAAGCTTGCGTATGGCATTACCATTCATAAATCGCAAGGTATGACATTGGATAAATTGGTTGTTGATTGTGCCAGAATTTTTGAGCGAGGTCAAGCTTATGTTGCGATGAGTCGAGTTAAGACTTTGGAAGGTTTGTATCTTAAGAATTTTGAACCTCAAAAAGTTCTTGTAGATTCAAGAGTTGCAGGATTTTACGAAAACATAAAAGAAGTTAAGGATGTAAAACCTGATTTTAATGCATTTGTAAATTTTGATGTAGAAGATGAAATTGAACGCAAAAGCGCAGAAGAAGCTCGAAAGATAATTCTGGATTGTGTAAATGAATTTAGCGGTCAGTATGGAAAGAGTGGTTTTTGCAAGATATTAGCAGGCAGCAGACAAATTAAAGATAACGGATATAATGAAAATGTAACTTCATCGGAATTTTTAGGTGCATTAAAGGGCTGGCGTCAAAAAGCGATTGGCGAAATTATAGATGAATTGGTTGAACAAAAGGAGCTTGCTGTAAAGAAAATTAGCTTTGGACGTCCAATTTTATGCGCAGTGAAGAAGTGATACTTTCCCATTTTTACTTTTAATTTTTAAATAAAAATTTATCTTTACATTTGTAACATAGCAGGCAATTTTTTAAAATAGATATACTTTATATAAATACGGATATATTAAAAGAGGTATTTTATATGAAAGATATCAAAAGAAAAATTTCAGCTCTTGTTTTAGGAACAGTATTTGCTTCTATGCAAGTTTCATATGCGGCAATTGATACCGGTTTAGGTGCAGGAAATGGCGGAGCAACAATTAACAATATAACAG
>URPS01000041.1 GCA_900549855.1 uncultured bacterium
GCAAATATCAAAATTAAAATGATAAATACATAATGCTCCATTGGCAACGCCCCCTTTCGAGGGCAGAACTTAACCGCCTACCGTTGTAGGTTGCCTTTAAGGGTGCTTACTCACCGACTATATTTTACACAATCCTTGCCTGTTTGTCAATTTAAAATCAATATATTTACTTTATAACACTGCCGAAAAATGAAAATTCAGCGGTGTTTCTTTTTTTCTTTAGGGTGTACCCTTATGGGATATTTTAAAATTATACCGATAGGGTCGGTTGCGCAATTTCGGGATATTCCAAAATAAAAACCGACCCTATTTAGAAAGAGAGGACAATATGATAATAGGATATATTCGTATCAGTACAACCGACCAGAACACCGCCCGTCAAGAGGTTTTAATGAAAGAGCTTGGCGCAGAGCAGGTGTTTATAGATCGTATGAGCGGTAAGAATACCGACAGACCCGAGCTTAAACGAATGATGAGCTTTGTCCGCGAGGGCGATACCGTTATAGTAGAATCAATAAGCCGCTTTGCAAGAAACACAAAGGATTTATTGGAGCTTGTAGAACGGCTTACACAGAAGCATATTGAGTTTGTCTCTAAAAAGGAAGCCATTGACACCTCAACCCCGACCGGTAAATTTATGCTTACGGTTTTCGGAGCGGTTGCAGAGCTTGAAAGAGAATACATTTTACAAAGGCAGCGCGAAGGTATAGCCATAGCAAAGCAGAACGGCGTTTACAAGGGCAGAAAACCGATTGAACATCCGAGGTTTAACGAAATTACTTCTCTTTGGAAATCCGGTGCCATAACCGCCAGCGAAGCTATGAAACGCCTTAATATGAAACCGAGTACATTTTACCGAAAGGTCAAGCATATATAAAAATACACCGCCGATCACCTGCTATTAGGTAGTCGGCGGTAGTAATAATTACATATTATAATTAATCTGTTCTAATCGATTCTTGATTTCTTTATTAACTTTTTTCTGAAATTCATATGATATTTCATATTACCAATACTCATTGCCATTATCATACTCATCATAATCATAATCATAACTTTCAGGCATCGGATGTGATGTGAGCTCTTTCGGAATTGTAAGCTTTGGACATTCATCAAAAGTTCCTCCTACGATTACAGTAATTGTCTCGGGAATATTTACATATTTTAGATTCTTGCAACCGTGAAAAGCGCTGTTTATAATTCTTAATGTACTCGGCATAATTACTTTTTTAAGATTTACACATCCGCTAAATGCACCACCTCCTATTTCCGTTACACCTTCTTCGAGAGTGACATTGATTAAATTTATACAGTTTTTGAATGCGTCAATGCTAACTGTCTTTAAACCACCAGGAATTGTCACCTCTTTTAAATTAATACAACCCTCAAAAGCTCTGCGCCCCATAAAATGTAAACTTTTTGGTAAAATTACACTTTTTATATCTGCTCGATCTTTATACATCGAACTTGAAATATTGCATGCTCCCTCAGGAACAACCAAATCGATAAGTTTTTCATTTTCTGTTTCAGTTTGCTGTAACAATATATATTTTTTGGGTAGGCCGCAATGAGGACAAAATTCGGCTTTATCGCTTACCTTCCCCTTACATTCAGGGCAAATTGTCAACGCCATTTTATAATCTCCTTTAAATTATTTATCATCATCCAAATGTGGGTGTATTTTTGACCTTGCAAAGTTTTCAGTAAAGTCCGAATAATAACTACCCTTTCTGTGCGAACGCATATCCTGTAATTCCGAAAAGCTGTTATTTTTGGCACAGCTTCTATAAAATGAATAATCATTCACACTGCTATTGGTTTTTATATTGTCGGAGTGAGGTATTAAACTGACGGTTTTTATAACGGTTTCTTTTTCAATAGAACATTTGCAATGTGGACAAATGTTAGCTTTATCGCTTAATTTCCCACCACAATTATTACATTTAATCAAACTCATTTCAAATCCCCGTTTTAATAAATTGATTTTATATTTTTGTAAAATATTTTTCTGCAGAGTATTTCATAAATACTTTATTTCCAACCTCTTTAAAATTAACAGTAAACGATTGTTCGTAATTGCTTATTACAGTACCAACTCCATATGTGCAATGCTTCAATTTTAAACCTATTGTTATATCAGAAGACTTTACTGCATCGGTAATAGGCTTTGTCGATGCAGGCATATTGCTTATTTTACCGTTGCAACAACCTTTAATAATAATCTCCATATTAGATAAAATCATAGGGATTGGATCATCGGGCCATTTTTTGTCGCTGGGATGGATAAGAACATTGCGAGTATTGGCAATATCAGTAACGGCAATAAGAAACTTGTCCGGATCACATGGGAGAGTTTTACGATTCCAAGAATCCTTTACCCCTGATGGAATGGTATATTTACCCGAACGAATAACGTAGTGAAATACTCCGGCACTTTTAAGACCCAACAGGTCATCGCCAAATCTTGATTCCTTCGTTAGCAAATCAGAGACATAGCGTTTACTAACATATGATGTTGCACATTTTTTGGTGGCTTTATATATATCGTCTGCTATTTGCATAGCCAAAGAAGAATCATTTGTCTTAAACAATTGAGCATTCGTTCCGGAAGCAAAAATAAGCAAAGATTCAGCCATGCGCTGCATATTGTGAGCAAACTCGGTTTTAAAATCCGAGCCGGTAAATTCACCGATGAAAAGCAAACCCATTGCCTTCTCAAAAAAATCATTTGCTTTGGCAGGAAGATTGTTGAAAATCGGATTATTATTTCTGAATTTGGAAAGATTTTCAGATATATATTGCTTGAAATTATTATTGGTTACCAATTTTGTGGTATCGGAATCAATAACATTATCGTCGGTTTTCTCTTTGCTTACTTCCTTAGCTAATGATTGTTTAAGGCGAATAAATTCCCGCTCATCTTCTTTAGTTAAAATAGCATACTGTTCTTTTAAATCGTCTGGAATAACACGAACAAATTCGGATTCCTGTGCTCCAGCTTCATAGCAAAGGTAAAGTATATCCTTTGCACGTGTTAAAGCAACATAAAATAATCTGCGTTCTTCATTTACGGAACGCTCGCGCTCCTCTGCAAGTTCTGTACGGAGCTTTTCTATTTCATTCAGCTTTTTTACTTCAGCAAGATAACTACTTGCAACAAGACATAGTTTGTAATGGCTTTTTATGGCTTTTATGCTTTCCTCAAAACGCTCAAAGCGATCTTTTGATTTCCGTGCCCTTTTTCTAAGAAAACAGAGTTTCTTTTCTACAGTATCAAAGTCATTTTGCTTGGATTTAGTATCATCGCCGTCTTGTTCAAGTAAACTTATTTCTTCGCTGAGAATTTCATGGCGTTCCTTATACATCATTCCATGTTTTGAAAGTTTAGCAATTTCGTCTTGGTATCTTTTTTCTAATGGAAGAATAAAATATTTATATGAATCTAAAAAAGCCTCTACTCCCTTGGCGGATAACCCAATGATATCCTTTTTTGAACAGATTATGAGCTCTTCTCTAAATTCTTTCATGGCCTTAGCTTCGTTTCGGTCGAAATTAGGGCTTACACTTTCTTGAAGCATTGCTATAAAGCTTTCCTCTTTTACGCTTTGCTTTAAGCGTTCATATGACTGTTTAGAATCTTGTAATGTTTTAAGTTGTTCGTTGCGTATATTAAAGTTCTGGTCTATTAATTCGGTATTAGGATATTTACCAATACTCAAACCTGTTATTAACACCACTTCATATTCGAGTCCTTTTGCATTATGAATAGTGCTGATTTTGACTCCGCTATCAAGTTCTCCTCCGGATTGATTTTCTTTTCTGGTATTGTCTTCAAAAGTTCGTAATATCTCTTTTAGTTGTTTTGCCGATACGGGCCATGGCGCTGAATTATTACTGCAGAACAGTTCGAAGGATTCAAATACCTGATCTGAATGCCTGTCATTAATTGAGTTTTCAAACAGTTCTCCGGCTTTTAATGAGTATCTGTATACTGCTTTTGCAAGGGTATCATTGTTTGGGTCACACAATTCGTCAACAAGTTTTGAGATTTTTTTAAGAGTCTCCGGCGGCTTGGATTTTCCTAAAACTACTTTTTTGACATGGTTTTCCGTTAAATCAAATGCATTACATATTCGCTTTACTTCACGACAAGCGGCAATAATATTATATTCATTTAAAATGCTTATAAGAGCTTTCATGAGCTTATAATTATCATTGACATCAATTTTAATTTGCTCTTTTGCTACCGGTATTTTTGCCGCATTTAAAGATTGAATTATTTTTGATTTATCGTCGTTATTTCTTGAAAGAATAGATATATCTTCAGCGCTATATCCACTTTGAATCAGGCGTTCCACTTCATTTGTAAGATTGGTGTATTTATCATCATAGCAGGCTATCCTGATTTTAGCTCCGGTCACCCTATTCGGTTTTATGGGTTTATCTTTTTTTGCTCTTCCGGTAATAAGATTTAAAATAACATTTCCGGCTTTGACAATATTAGGATTGTTTCGATAATTTGTAAGTAAATAATATGTATCAACATTCGAGTCTTTAAGTAAATCTTTGATAATTAAATTGTTTGAACCTCTCCAACCATATATTGACTGATCGTCATCGCCAACGAAAGTGAAGTGCATAGATGTGTTATAAAAAGGTTTAAATGTTTCATTCTGCAAAACATTAATATCCTGAAACTCATCCAATAAAATACAGTCATACCGTGATGCGATAATTTCTTTAAGTGCAGATGTAGGGTTATAAATTGCTTGCTTTACAAGATAATTTATATAAACAAAATCATAAACAGTATGAAGTGATATTTGTTTAGCTATAAACTCGTGCAGCAAACGTTCAATTCCAGCATAGTTAATAGGCATACCGCATGCAAATTTTTCAACGTCCGACATTAAGAATCTGAATTTATCGTTGGGTTGTCCGTCATCATTATAATATCGTGAGAAGATACCCTTCATGTTGTTTTCACATATAGTATCATTTAGTAAATCTCGAAGTTCCGCTCTTGTTTGCGGTGTTCTATCTAATTTGAATATAGGTTCTTCTAAGAAACCGATTTCTTGATAACATTCGCGCATAATACCATATGTGAAAGCATCAATGGTTTTTGCGCGAATATTAGGTTTTTCTTTACCTTGGGTAAATTGCATGTAAACCGGATTAAGTATCGCTTCACCGCGTTTTTTCATATTCTCGGCAGCATTTTTTGTGAAAGTGAGAAGAAGTATACGATCAAGAGGGATTTTTTTGATCATATGTAAATAAACAAGCCGGCTTACAAGTGTTCTGGTTTTTCCGCTGCCGGCACCTGCAAGCACCAAAACATTTCGGTTTGTTCCAGCTGTAATGGCTTTGCGTTGATCCTCATCAGATGATTTGATGCTGTCAAGTTCAAAAAATTCTTCTTCTGTCATTTCAAATGTATTAACCGAATTTTTTTCCTCAAAAAATGATTGAGGATTTTGTGTGAATATAAACGGATTGTCAATATCAATAGGGTCAGTAGGTGCATTTTCAACATTAAAGTATTCAAACGCACAACTCCCGTCAGCAGGATTATAGCTGTATTTATATGCAAAATATTCACCATTTACCGAAACAAGACTTAAAAAGAGTTTTGGCATTATGAATTTACATCCATTAATTATAAAAATATTATTTTCATCTGTAGAATCCCAACTGCATCTACCAAAGAAATTAGCCCAATCGTCGATATTATCGGTTTGAGGAAATAATGAAATCAATTTATTGACCCTGTTATTATTTCTCAGTTTTTCAACTAACTCAGTTGTAGAAACAATTCTGTCCTGAATGCATTGCCGAATAGCAGCATAAAGTTCTGTTTCACTATTAAGATTAATTGACATTGCATATTCGCTATATAAAAAAGGTAAAAACTCATTAATAGCTCTAAAGAAACGGCGAGGACTACCGGTTGCTCTAAGATTGGTTATTGCCTGAAAACCCACTGCACCCATTTGAAGCTTCCTTTACTCATATAATTTTTTATAACTATTATAATATTGCGGCAAATAATTAACGGATTGTATTTGCCTGCCTTGAACTCCGTATTTGGGATTGTACCCAAAGAGATTTATGTAACAATCTAAATCATCGCACTCACTATCCATTGACTTTAGTATTTCCACCAGTGCAAGAGTGTCATCTATTGCACGATGAGTATTAGCAACGATATTGTTTAAATTATACGCATCTATAGCATTTTCCAATTTGTGTGGATACTCTCTGCGATCTTTAAATATGGTAAGAGCATCTAACATATCAATTTTTTTCAGCACATAATCCAAGCCTTCTCTGACTAAGGAATAATATAGAAAGCTTAAATCAAAATGAGCATTATAAGCAACTATAAGAACTTTCTCTCCGGCAAACATATTTACAAAATTATTATATACAACCGAGGAATCTAAGCCTTCTTTATTTAATTGATGATTGGTTATATTTGTCAGTTGAGTGATTTTATAATCTAATGTCGTACCAATGGGTAGTTTAATCAAATTATCCATTTGATCTGCTACAACAATGTTTCCATTCTGTGTAATTAATTTAACAGCCGCCAATTCAATTATTCTATTATTTATAAAATCAAGACCGGAGGTTTCTGTATCTACCGCTATAATAGAATCGTATTTATCAAATAATTTTTTGAGAGGATACTTTTCAACTATCGGTTTAATAGTTGATTCAGATGTTAAATTTATCATTTCTTGAAAGTTTTTTTCATAATCTGCTTTGGCCTTATAGTTTCCTTTTTGAGCCGCTTTAAGCCACCACTTTTTTGCCAAATCCTCATTTTCTTCTTCTTCATCGTAAAAATAGTGATATCCTAACCAATACATAGCTTCCGAATCACCATTTTCAGCGCCTTTTAATAAATCGCTGACATCAGTTGATGCAGAGTATATTGCGGTAGTTATTTGTTCATTAATAATACTGCTTACAGGATATCCGCAATTCGGGCAGTATTGCTGATCTAAAGAAACCGAAGCACCACATGCAGAACATATTAACGAATTTAATGTAGCTGATTTTTCAATATTAGGCTGATTTTTTTTAATATAGTCAATGGGGCAACCACATTCAAGACAATACTCTTCAGACATCTTGACTTTCGCAGAACATTCAGGACAAATCAGTAGGGTTTCTTCTGTATCTACAGGCTGATTGTTTTTGATGAAATCTATAGGGCAGCCACATTCTGAACAGTATTTATCAGATTCATTAACATTACAATTATTACATTCAGGACATATAAACATTAGAATTTCTCCCACTAAAACTCATCATCAAAATTATTTTCAAAGTAATCATCATACGGTGATTCATCATCTAAAGCATCAATATCAAAATCAATATCTTTTTCATCTTCATCATCGAAATCATTTTCTTCAGATGAAAAAGAATCGGCTGGTTCATTTTCTAATTCTTCTTGCATTCTTTGTAGATTTCCGCTAATAAGCATGAATTTCATAAAATCATCCATAATAAAATCTCCTTATGATTTGTAATAATCGGCAATAAAAAAGTGCGCAGGTCAAACCTACGCACCGAAAAACGTAGTTTGGCCACTGTTGCGACACAGTTCTCCTCCACAGGTATAAGCCAAAAAGCATACGTTTTTACCAAATGTATGCCTGTAAGAGGATTATATATTAAACTGTGTCGCAAAAATATTATACCATAATGGTCTGTAAAAATAAACAATTTTTTTATTAAATATTAGAAATAAAAAAACTGAATAAGGTTAACTGTTTATTGAAGTACATGTATAGACATCTTTAGATTGTAACCAAAGGTATCATTTTATTATATTTTCTATAATGTAATGCGTGACTTTTCGGAGATTGCAAAGGAGCTTAGATTATCTAAAAACCTTACTCAAACGCAGCTTGCCGAAAGAATGTGGGTAAAGAAGTCTATTATATCGGCATATGAAACAGACGCGCGCCCTCCAAGCCTTGATATGCTTATTAAGTACGCAAAGGAATTTAATGTTACCACCGATTATTTATTAGGCTTGCAGGAGCATAAATTTATAAATGTTGATAGTCTTACAGACCAACAAATAAACATCCTCAATTCCATAATTCTTGAATTTTCTAAAGAATAAAAAAGAGCTGTTGTATTTCCGATTTAGGGAATATAACAGCTCCTTGTGATTTTATATTTCAATGTAATTTTTTCTGCATGATTTACTTTAAACATTTATTATAACAGGTATCAAATCATAATGTGTAAATAGATTATTAATTTTTTTAAATTAGGCCTTGACAAATCAATTTATATATGTTATAATAGCACTACAATAAGTATTTCTACTTTTATATACCTTATGTATTCTTCTAAATTATCTTTAAGCCGGCATTTTGCTTTAATTGTAGCATCAAAATGTATCGGCCTTCAGATGATGAAAAATACATAAGGTTTTTTTATTTAATATATTTCAATTTATTAATATTAGACTCAACCGCCGTTTGGAGGTGATATTCAAATCCGTAACAAACTTTCCTTTAATGTGAAAGTTAAATATTGTTTAGTTTTACAACCTGAATGTAAAACTTCAAATAGAGAAGAATACTTTTAAAATTTTATATTCAATTTGTCATAGGTGGAGTGATAAATTGTCTTAAAGGTATGCTGAATTTTCATATAGTAAGCGACACATTGACATAATATGTGCGAAAAATCATCGTCAAGCTATGAAAATGCTGCGTACAATAATATATAATAATAAAGAAATAATTAAATAAATAAAATAAAAAATATTAATATTTATATTAAATTGTTCTTTTCAGAACAAATATTAAAAATACCAAATAAGGAGAATTATATGAAAAAGATTATTAAAACCTTTAATCCAAAATTGCACCCCGAATATGATTATGTAGATATTAAATTATATTTAGATAAATTAAAAGAAGAAAAATATATTAAAAAGAATACTTTTCTATACTATATCATCAAATGTTTAATTTAATTAAAACATATGTTTCACAAAGCAAGAGTTATAAATATATTAACCTTACATACGGTCATATAATACTTTTATCATATTTAATGGGATATATAAAAGATGTTTCAGCAAGTGAATCATTTTGGGGCAGTAATAATACACTTGCAAGTGATATAGGAGTATCTTCCAGAACAATACAACGATGGTTGAAAGATTTAGAAGATACAGGCTTTATAAAAATAGTTATAGAGCGTAATACCGACAGATATATCTATGTTAATTTCGGAAATATAATATCACAGATTAACAGAGCCGTAGGAATAGAAATTAACAGCACTAAAGTTGAAAAGGCTTGTAAACTTGTAGTAGAAGCATTTATAAGAGAAAATCATTTAGAGCGAGACAAGCAGGATTATTACATAAAATACTTAATTGAACAATGTGAAATACAATATTGTATTTCTAACGATATAAATATCAAGTATCTTTTTGAAATATTAGCAGAAAAACTTGATTTAGAATGGAAAGATATTGAAGGGTTTTATAAACCTGTTAATCACTTTTATATCGAGAGAATAGCAAACGCAAAATAAGTCATTTTATTTAAAGAAATTTAAAAAATTCAAGTCGGTGAGAGAAAGCAGGTTCTCATATTAAATAATAAGTAATTTTATTATTCAAAAATGTAATTTAAAGCCTATAATTATAAGAAACAGCCTTTATTAAGGCTAATTCAAAGTTTAAAAAGTTAAAGTATAATAAAAAAGTTATATACAAATATGATTTTCGATATATACCGAGGCATTAATTGATATATTTATTTAGCTTTATATCAGCTTCTATAATATAAATTACAAACTTTCTGCATTATAACCGTAACAGCTTGGATTAAAGCAATTAGTTAATAGTTGATTACGGATGATGTGGAAAGTTTTTAATATATAAATAAAAAAGGATGGTGATACTATATGCCTGTAAATTGTCTATCAACAAAATCTAATCAGAAAACGCTAAAAAATATGCTTAACAAGGAGTGATGATGAATGAAAAAATCTGAGTATATAGACAACCTTTCTTCCGAATTAAAGGAAGCCACCAACGGTAAAATGTATATCAATGTAACACAATTATCCAAATGTATAGGTGTTGCCCGTGAGACAGCAGTTCGTATGCTTTTCACCTTAAAGTATTTACCTAACGGCAATGAAAAGCTCTTTTTTGTTCCTGAAGTTGCTCAACATTTATATGAAATTCTTGAATCTGATTTTGTGGGTGAATATCATAAATGAACAGCAGAGAATATAATGCACTGATAAAAAGATACGAACAGCAAATCGAGCTTGAATTGTCAAACGGTATTATCAATTATAATAAAGACGGCAAAATTAAAAAATCCATATTATTGAGCCGAGACATTACAGACGGACATCAGCGTAGACTTCAGGCTGAGGGAAAAACCGTTCGAGAATGTGCTGAAAAACTTGCAAATCAGTATCACAAAAAGGTTGAACATATAGATAATACTTTCAAGGCGCGAACCTTTGGAGAAGTTGCATTAGAATGGTATAATGTTGAGATTAAAGATTCGGGTATGAGCCGTGGAAACAAAAACAATTACTATTCAGACCTAAATAGGCATGTTCTTCCCAAACTTCAAAAATTTGATATTTCGCAGCTAAAGAAAAAAGATTATCAGCTTTTCTTAAACAGTTTTGCCGGCAAAGGAATTTCAATGGTTAAAAAGATAAGAATGACTCTTGTACGCATAATTAACTATGCCATGGAAAATGAATATATGCCGGAAAGAAGAATTAATCTTAAACTGCCAGAAACTACCGCTATCAAAAAGCGAAAAGTATTTTCCTCAAAGGAAATTGCCTTAATGGTTAAAGCAGAAAAAGAATATCCACCTACTTATATTTTTATAGCAATGCTCGCTACGGGTATACGACCTTGTGAATTATATCATATTAGGTATGAAGATATTGATTTTAAAAAAGGAATACTTTATATTAAAAAGTCAAAAACAGAAAACGGTATAAGGATTATTCCACTACCCGATTATGTGTTAAGTCTGATAAAACACGATAGGGAAAATTTATTATCAAAGGGTATTGAGCCAATCTATGTTTTTCATCAGCAAATAAACCCTTTAAAGCCTCACAATTCAAGCACATTAAATCGTTGTTGGATTACTACACTAAATAAGATGGATATTATTAACGGAGCAGAGCTTTACAGAAACAAGATAATCAATACTTCTATTCCTAACAGAGATGAATACAGCCCGTATAATTTAAGACATACCTATTGCACAATGCTTAATAATTGCGGAATAGGTGAATATTTCAAGAAAAGGTTAATGGGGCATACATTAAACGACTCAATAACAGACAGCGTATACACCCATTCAACAGAATCCGATTTAATTAAAGCCGCAGCCCCCTTTATAAATTACATAGACAACATATTCAAAGACAGTTTGAATTAATATATATTATAATCCTTGGTACTGAAAATGTATCAAGGATTTTTTATATATTATTCTTTTATGGGGGGATTTAGGGGGGAAATAATGATTTTAAGACAAAAATAAAACAGCGGGTCTTCAAAAACCCACTGTTTACTATGTGTTTTCACTACGAAAAAGATTTTTTGCAAATTTTGAATATGTCTTTGAACCCTCGCAATATTTAAAATCTAATTTTAAGAACAAATTATTTAATGTTTATCCCTATGGCTATAAATAAGTTTTTAAAATTATCGATTGTTTCTTGGCTCGGAATTATTTCACCATTAGTCACCTTGTCCAAAAATTCCTTTGCCGCTAATGATTTCGTATTTTTAGTTCCATTATATTTGTTAAAGAGCTTTTCATTATCTACATTAGATACTAATGATTCAGTTGTGGCACTTTTCTCATCTTTTACATCTTGTTCTTTTTCCGGCTTTTCCAAATTCACAAAAAACACAATGTTTTCATCTAATAAAGATGTTTTTTGAGTTATTAATTTATATTCAGAAAAACCTTGAGTATCATGATCCAATACAACTTTAAAATTACATCCCCAACCAGTCAAAATAGATGCTACATGATTAATATTGTTTACACCGGCGCACGGTATAATATGTGGTCTTTTATCTTCTCTAACATTAAAATAATTCAGCATAGCAGTAAAATACATGGCATCCGTGACACCCTCAACTATTATATTATTTTGGGTACATTGAGGACCGATATTATATCTTAACTCCATGCCGAACGCCTCTATAAGTGGAGAAAGTGTTTCCATTTTAGATTTTTCGCTTAATTGATGATTATATATTGATTTATAAATTTTGCTATTTCCATACTCATCCTTTTCTACAGCTCTAATATTATAAACATTGTTGTTATCAATCATAAAAGGTGAATGAGTAGTATATATAACCTGATTACCATCATCACATAAATGATTGAAATACTGCAATAATTCTTTTTGTGCTTTAACATGCAAATAAACACCCGGTTCATCCAATAGATATAGAGTAGGTCTATTATTATCAATCTTCGCTTTTGTATCAATAAATAGACTAAAATACCACTTAAGACCATTGCTTCTTTCTGAAAAGCTCATATACCTATCCGCAGTACTTATAAATAATTTTGCAACTCCGCTTTCAACATCAAAATCCAATTGTATATGTTCTTGCGTATAGTAATTGTTGAACTCATCTGTAATTTTATTAATATTGTTTTGAATTTTCTTTCGAGATGTCTTTAGCGATGCGTCATTACTATTTTGAAATGCCCCAAAAAGAGTTTCTTTATCTATATTTGCAGCCGCCATTAAACTATTAAACAAATTGTTGTTGCCAAATAGTCTTTTTATTTCTTCAAATGAATAAACATCTTTTAAAACATCATCCGAAGGTCGATAATATACTTGTGGTATTAAATTATAATAATTTCTTAACTTTTCCGTAATCGTATCAATATATTCAATATACTGTGCCTTTGTATCGACAATTAAATCATTTATTATATTACTCGCATTACTTAAATCAAAAAATATATTAGAATGAATCTTTTTGTCAATTGTTTTCAAGTTATGTATGTGAGTCCTAAAATTAACTAAATTAGCATTACTAAATCCTAAGCTATTTGAATTGGCAACATCAATCAAATTATTTATCGCAGAAGCCAATACCTCGTCTTTAGAAATTAATGATGAAAATCCACCCTTGATTTCAACATCAGAGTAATTGTAAAAAATACTTGTATCCTCACTAATGTTATCGTAAAGATTTTTTTCATCGTCTGAAAAAGACAATGTTATTAATATTGTCGGGACTTCACTTTGATCACGTGTTGCAAACTGTTTATAGTTTGCATTCAATGGTGCCAAAGTATCTAAGAAACCTAGAGCTTGAAGAACATTACTTTTACCCGATTCATTCTTTCCAATCAATGCTGTTATAGTTTTTTCCACCGCTAATACATTATTTTCATTCGTTAATGATTTGAAATTGGATAATCTTGCGTTTTTAACTATCATAATATACCTTCTTAAAACAGTATTATAATTTTATTATACAATAAAGTATTTGTATCGTCAATCAATCCAATTTTTCGTTTTTTTGGTAAATTACACCATTAATCTATATAATAAAGGAGACATCTAAGGATAAATTAAGGCTATAATCCCCCTGAAACTACTTTATCGTCATTTGCTTTTGTGCATATTTATCAAATTTGACTTGGGGATATTCAAACTTGAACGAGAGCAATTCCGCACAAACATATTCACGCTTAAAATATCTTTCATAAAATCTGGTGTGGATTGAAATATTGATTATCTTTCCAAATACTGCTCCACCTTAATCCCACCCTTAAATATCAAGGTAATCTGTTCTTTTGAGTCGGCCACTACACATTCGAGCAGTTGCCGGACGATTCGGTCATCATATTCCATCGGGCGGTTCTTTATGCCGTCCAGTATCGTGTAGATGTCGTCAAGCCGAGACTCTGCATTTTCTCTCTGTTGTTCAGCGGTGGCTATATTGTCAAGCTGCTGTTGCAGACGGCTTTTTTCATCCATAAGCCGTGTGGCGGTTTCATCGTCAAAGGCTTCCAATGTATCATCGGTTACACGGTCAAGCATTTTTTTGAATTCCGCGTCTATTTCCGCAATTCGTATTTGTATATCAAGACTGTTATCCTCGCACCTCTCATTTTGTAATCCCATTCCTATATGCAGCTTCAGCATTTTAAGGCTCTCTGCGTTCATATCTGCGGTTTTCATAATCGCCGCCATTACAGCCCTTTGCAATATACTTTCTTCCAAAGTCGGTGAGTTGTGACAGTATTTCCTACCGAAGTCAAGTCGGTTTATACAGCGCCACACTATTTTCCTCTTGCCGCCCGCCGTCCATGTGCATCGGCGATAAGGTGTCTTGCATTCTCCGCATACAAGCAGGTCGGTCAGCGCATATTTGCTTGAATACTTCCCCTGCTCGGTCTTTGTACCCTTTTGCTTGACCTTGCGCTTACCTGAGCGCCGTGCAAGTTCTTCCTGTACCTTGCCGAATGTAACGGCGTCTATAATAGCGGGGTGATTATTTTCCACATAATATTTTGGGCGTTCACCGTTATTTACCATAACCTTTTTGGATATACAATCCCGTATATATGTTTTATTTATTACGGCATCACCTTTGTATTTTTCGTTTGAAAGAATGGACTGTATTGTAGACAGTTGCCATTTATCTTTTCCTGACGGGCTTGCGACCCCCTTTGATTCAAGCAGCTCGGCAATTCCGTTAAGACTGTCGCCCACGAGAAAGCGGTCATATATAAGCCGAATAATATCGGCTTCTTCGGGTACGATTTCGGGCTTTCCGTCATCTCCCTTGCGGTAACCGAGAAAATTATTATACCGAAATATCACCTTACCTTCCTTTGCCGCCTGTGCTTTACCCCACTTTACATTCGCACTTATATTTTCGGATTCGCTTTGGGCTATACTGCCGTATATTGTTATGTAAAACTCCGCGCCGGGCTGATTGCTGTGTATTCCCTGTTCCTCGAAGTATACATCCACTCCGAGATCGTTAAGCAATCGGACATATTTTAAGCAGTCAACGGTGTTTCTTGCAAACCTTGCAATGGATTTCGTTATTATCATATCGATTTTACCCTGTTTGCAGCGGCGTATCATACGGTTGAACTCGTTACGGTTTTTAACGCTTGTACCGGAGATACCCTTATCCGCATATATACCCTCAAGCGTCCACCCGTTTTCGGCGTTGATTCGGTTGGCGTAATGCTCCACTTGGTTTTCATAGCTGTTCAACTGTTCTTCCTGCTTGGTAGATACCCGACAGTAGGCGGCTACACGCAGCAGTCGATAACCGCTTTTTACACTTTCCCTTACCGATATTGTCGGCTCAATTACATGAACCACTTTCGGCGGATTTATTACAGTCGCTTGTTCCATTTTTCTGCTCCTTTCTTATTAGTTGTCCGTTTAACAGCACAACGCCTATTGCTTTATTCTTATGCATCCTTATTTCTCTTACAGTACGGTTGAATTTTTGCATCCAATCATCTGTAATGGGTCGTTCAAATTCAAGCTGCAGCTTTTGGGTTGTGTATAAGTCATTATCAAGGCTACTGTACTTTTCGCTTACGCAGTTAAACATTTTATTACGAAGTACTTCCCTGTCGATTTCTACTGAATCGAACATTCGGTTTATCTCATTGTTAAGCCTGTTTACCTCATCACTCGGCAAAAACGGCTTTTTATCAAGTTTATCAATGCTTTCGGGTTTTACCGCTTCTAACAATTCACATAGTTCTTTCAGCTGGTCGTTATCCGCTATATCTATTACGGTGTTGCAATCCTTATTCTTACAGCTCCAACGCTGCTGACATTTACACCTGCCGTCATGCCTACGATGCATTGTGCTCCCGCAGTCGGGGCATTTGATCGGCACTGACAGTCTGAAAACACCATTTTTCCTATCTGTTTCCTTTTGGTTATTGCGTTCGCTTTTTAGGTTTTGAACGGCCTCATATATTTCTTTGGCTATTATCGGCGGATAGCTTTCTGTGCCGAGATACCGTTTGTCATCAAGAAGTCTTTTAAGTCTTCCTTTATTCCACGCGTCAACGCCAGCTGTGTACTCAACCCCGTCATTATTAAGCTGTTTTGCAATGCCCGAAAGCGATCCGCCATCGGTATACTCTTTATATATCTGCGCTAATATTTTGCTCTCCTGCGGTTGTAAGATAACCTTACCGTTTTCGCAGCAGTAGCCGTAAGGCAGAATCCTGTTTTTCATACCGATTTACATCTCCCTTTTTCGTCTATTTGCTCGGTAAGCCTTATACCGCCTATAAGTTCGAATGTAAGCTGTGAATTGCTGTCTACGGTAATACTTTCTATGACCTGCCCGAATAGCCCGCTGTCAAGTTCGGTCGTCGGTTCATATTCTTCAAGTATTTCATTTAAGTCTTTAAGAGTATCTATCAGCTCGTTATTTTCGTCTTCGAATAATTGCTTTCGGCGTTCAGTCCGTAACTCGGTAATTTTGTTGTTTATTTCTGCGGCTTGCATGGAATGTTCGGCAGCATTTAAAACGCCGCTTGTGTGCAATCTTGCAATAACTATGTTTCTTGCTCCCAAGTCGGATATTTCCTTATCTATTTGCCGTATGCGTTCCCTGCTTATATTTGTGCGGTTCTGCATAGTTTCCATTTGGCGTATAAGCGTACCGAGCAGTTCAGACCGATAGGATTTCAGCTTGAATATCATTTTATTAAAGGTTTCATATGCCGCTTCTTCCTTTACCCGACGGCTTTGGCAATCGGCAGTTCCCGTTGATCTGCCGGAGCAGATCCAATACGGAATATTCCTTGTTATCTGTCGGCGGAACGCAAATCCGCATTCGGGGCAGCGCAGCTTTCCCGTAAGCGGATATACCGTTCTTTTGCAGCCGTCTGTTTTCCGTGATTTCATAAGCTCCCGCACAGCTTCAAATGTTTCCCTGCTGACAATGGCAGGATTACTGTTTTCCACATAGTACTTAGGTTTCTGACCGTTATTGCTTTTTCTTTTGTACGGCAATATATCGGTGGTAAACCTCTTTTGCAATAGCGCGTCGCCTATATAGCGTTCATTTGTCAATGTATATCTAACCGTACCATAGCTCCATTTGCCGTGACAATACCGCCGAGGCGCTCCGTCCTTATTTAATATTTCGGTAATGCTTTGAATACCGTAGCCTTGCAGGTACAGGTCAAATATTCGGCGTACAACCGCCGCCTCGCTCTCATTAACAGTCATCTGCCCATTTTTAAGGTCAAAACCGTATGCGGGGTAGGTACAGTTGAAATCTCCCGACTGCATTCGTTTTTGGTAGCTCCAACGCATATTCCCCGATATGTTCGCACTTTCCTGCTGTGCGGCCATACCGGGGAATGTTACAATCATTTCCATATTAAGTTTGTCTTTATCAATGCCCTGCTCCTCAAAATACACGCTTACGCCGAGATCCTTAAACAATCGCAGCAGCACGAGCAGTTCCTCGGTATTCCGCGCCAGTCTTGAAACCGATTTGACTATAACACGGTCAATCTTGCCTTTCCTGCAATCGGTTATAAGGCGGTTAAGCTCATCCCGTTTTTTCATTTCTGTTCCCGTAATACCCTCGTCTGCGTAAATATCTGCAAGCTCATATTCGGGGTGGCTCTTTGCGTACTCGCTGTAATATCTTATTTGTGCTGCAAAGGAATGAAGCTGATCGGCAGAGTCGCTTGATACCCGACAATACGGAGCTAATCGCAGCCGTCCGTTTATCTGCTTTTTGACACTTGTAATTTCCGTAATGTTCATATTCCTTATCCTTTCCGCAAGTAAGCTCACTTGCTGTTTTTGCCTTTCGGCAACACAACAATACCACGAGAGTACGAATACTTCCAGCACAATTTTCCTGAAACTTTAAATTTAAGAATTCAGACACATATTATCTCTGTGCCGTAATGCTCCGCGCTGATTTTAACTATTTTACCGTATTCGTCATCGGTTATTAAGTCCATTTTCAAAAGCATTCGCAGCAGGTTTACGCTGTAAGCAAAAGAGGAATTGCCGATGTCTTTTTTATTCATATTCGCAAGACTTACGTAGTAATCTCTTGGGATAGATGTTAATAAGATCTTCTTTGTATTTGGATTAACAGTAACGATCATATTAACATCTGATCTAGATACTGTTGTAATACTTCCATATGTATCAATACCACTAATATATAAAATAAATGATTCTTTATTAATATTTTTATAAGAGTTCATATTATCATTTTTTTCGTTTAAAGTAATTGTATATATGATTTTATATGAGTTTTTAAATGTTTGTATTTCACTATTTAATGCATCTATATATCCACTATTTAATATTATTGGAGTATCATTTTCTAAATCAGCAATAATACTACTTAATCCTACATATTCTTTTTCATTATAATTAATTTGTTTATTTAGTTTATTAAATAAATTTTTAGTATTATTATCTTTTATATAACCTATTGTTTTATTATTAAGATCACTAATTTTATTTATTTTACTGTTTTTCTTAACTATTATGTAGTAATTAACATTTGTAATTTTTTTCTTTGAAATATTTTCTAGTGTTTTGTTTGCTTTATTTATATAATTAGAACCAATAATATATGATGTGTTTGTAAATAATATTAAGATTATACTAAGTATATAAAATACTATTTTTTTTCTTGTGATTAATAATATTATTAATATTAAAATTAGGATAATAACTATATATATTATTGCTAAGTATTTATTTGGTAATATTCCTATGTTGTTTATACAATGCATAAAGTAAATACTTATTATAATAGATATCATAACTAGTATTAAACTAATTTTATTTTTCATTATTTCTTTGTTTTTCATTGATAATCCCCCTTTAAATAACGGCTTATATTATACCACTTTTTAGTTAAAAATTCTATAAAAAAACTACAAATTTGTTAATTGTAGTTTATAGTTTAAAATTATTTTTCGTTTAATACAGTTTTCCGTGCGCACCTTTGGCCTGCGAACGCGGATTGACAAGCTCACGCCAATCGAGCGAGCCTTGGTCAAGCGCCAGGATAAGTGCTTCGGCTGTGGCGATATTGGTGGCCACCGGCACATTATAGATATCGCAAAGGCGAAGCAGATTGTGTTCCGCTTCATTATATTGCGGCGCACCCAACGGATTGCGGAAATAGAGAAGCAGGTCGATCTCATTATACGATATGCGCGAAGAAAGCTGTTCG
>URPS01000042.1 GCA_900549855.1 uncultured bacterium
AAAGCCTTAAACAAGGCAAAAAAAGAGCAAGGCTGGATTGGTAAAGGCTGGGATTGGTTCAAGAATAATACAGGTATTGGGGATGGTTCTGACAAAGCCCAACAACAGATTAATGCAGAAAGAAAATTGCTTAAGCAAATAAAAACAGGCAAAATCAGTAAAAAAGATTTCAAAGAAGTTACCGGACAAGATTATACAAAAGAAAATTTAGCAAAATTCCAAAAAGGTGAACTTTCTCAAGCTGAAACAAAGATTAACGGCTACAAAGAAGGTCAAGATATGGCTACCGATATGGTCGGTGATATTGTTTCAGGTGTTGCTGCATTTACTATTTATACGGCTGCAATTGCAGCCACACCACTCACTGGCGGAACAAGTTTAGCACTTGGCTTTGGTTTGGCAACCGCAAGCGGAGCTGCGATAAAAGTAGGTGTTAAAGCTCTTGATACTGTGGGCACAGATAAAAAATATACTTGGAATGACTGTAAGCATGACGCAGCAACAGGTGCTTTTTCCGGAGGATTGTCCGTATTTACTGCCGGCTTAGGCGGTGCAGCCGGTAAGGCTACTGCTCAATCACTTGGAATTCAAGCGATTAAATCCACAACAGGAAAAGTAATGGGCAAAGAAGCCACAAAAGGAATTCTAAAATCCGCTTTAGTAAACCCTGCCGGCTATGAGTATGTTGGTGGTACGACT
Source organism: uncultured bacterium (assembly GCA_900549855.1). Lineage (GTDB taxonomy): Bacteria > Cyanobacteriota > Vampirovibrionia > Gastranaerophilales > Gastranaerophilaceae > CAG-196. Next base: position 700 of record URPS01000042.1, read on the forward strand.
TTAAAAAGAGGACTTGCAACTGCCGCTGAAATGGCAACCGATGGTGCTTGGAGTGGTGCTATTGATAGTGCATTTAGAACAGCACTTGATGGTGGTAGTTTAGAAGATGTTACAGACTCCGCCATAAAAGGATATATAGGAGGTACCATTCTTTCTCCAATAATTGGTGGTGGAATGAAAGCTGCAGGCAAGCATCTTGGTGGGAATGAACTCCAACAAGTAATGAAAAAATTTCCGAAAGAAGTTGAAACATTATCTAAAATGACAATGAATGGTGAACCTCGTTTTAGCGGTGATGATATCGTAGGTTTGGCTTGGAAAATGCAACAATTCCCAAACGAAGTGAAAGCATTGAGTAATATTCAATTGGATGGTAAACCTAGATTTAATAGCAATGAAATCTTCCGACTTACAGAAAAGTATAAGGATAATTCCGAATTAATTGATAAATTAGCAATGCTCAAAATAAATGATAAACCAAGATTTGACTGTAACAGCATTGACTCTTTATTGTATCGCTATGATAAAACAACTGATGAAAAATATTTGAATCAACTTTTAAATTTAGAAATTGATGGAAAATTACGTTTTAATGGAGATGATATTGCAAACTTATTTAGGAAACAAATACTTTCTCCAGAAAACAGAGATATAAATAGAATTATAGAATTAGCAAAATATAAACTGGATGGTAAATTTCGTTTTAATGGAGATGATATATCTTCTATAGCAAATTCTGCCAACAAAAATGAAATTGATGAAGTAATTGGGATTACAATAAACGGTAAACCTCGTTTTTCAAAAGGAATTGAAATTTCAAATATAGCTTATGGCTTGAAAAAGAATCCAAAAGAAATGAAAGAACTATTAGAAATGAGTGTAGATGGTAAACCTCGTTTTAGTACAGAAGATAGTTATTATTTAGCAAAATGTGCCGAATTTAAAAGCAAAATGCCAAAATTAGCCGATATTTTTCTTAATGCCAAATTTGATGGAAAATATCGTTTTAATGAGCCTAAACAATTATATAATATTTTAGATATTGCCAAAAGATATCCGGAAACAGCAGTAGAAGCTTTAAAATTAACTCATAACGGTAAAGAAATAGATGGAGCATATATGAGTGAAATTATAAAAGCAAACTCTGAATATCCAGAAGAGCTAAAAAGTGTTCTTGCTATGCAAAGATTTGACGAATCTTATTTCCCTAATATTATCAGTATTGCAGCATTTAAAAAATATGCACCTGAACTTTTTGAGAAAAGTTTAAATGAAAAGATAAATAACAAATATAGATTTTCAGATAACGACCTTGTAACCATTTCGTTTGTTTCTACAACTTACTCTGATACTGTGAAAAAAATGATTGATAAAAAAGTTAATGGCAAAGCGGTTTTTAATGCAGAAAATATACGTGATTTCGCCGAAATCTATAATAATCCAAGTACTGCTAATTTATTTGACAAACTTATAAGTCTTAAGAAAACAAATGGTAAAAAATTATTTGATATTAATTATTGGGAAGATACTGTTAAGTTAAAACGAGGATTGAATTACTATGCAAAAGAAATTCAAGATTTACTAAATAATGAAAAATTCCCCACAAATTTAATCAAAGATACAATCAAAAATGAAAAAATTTTAAACTACGCAAAGTGGATTAACCGTTCTGTTGAAAGCATGAACAAAGGTGAAAAGAGAGCTTTCATGAATGATATGTTGGCTTTCAAACATTGTGATTATATGAGTAAAGATTTAGCTAAATATTTCCCAGCAGTACCAAAAACAGAAAGTGAATATATGGCTACAATGAAAAGAATTTCACAATCTTTGAATATTTCATTGGAAAAACTTCCTCCTGAAACTTGTGCAAAATTTAATTCCAGTTTGAAAAGTTTTGAAAATACTATAGAAAATATGGATTTATCTAAACTGGAAAATGTTTCACTTTCTATGCAGCACACAACATTTATACAAAGAATAGAAAGAGTATTAAATAGACTTTCTAAAGATGAACAGGCTAAAGTTAAAGATTTTTACGGTTTTGATATAAGAAATGGCAAGTTATCCGGTTATCCGGAAAATTTAGGCAGAGATTTGAATTCTTCAGAATTTAGTAATAAGTCTGCATTGAAAGAAATTGCAAGTATAATTGAAGAATACAAAAATAATAATTTTATTATTGTAAAAGATAATCCGGAATTAAACAAAGTCTTAAAAGATATTTCTAAGCCCATGCCGGAAATATTCAATCAAGTGGACGGTTCTAAAACATTTGTGAATGTGCTTAAAACCGCACAGTCTATCACCAAAAATCCAAAATTTGCAAAATTATCAGATTCTGATAAAAAAGTGTTGACATTCGCAACTCTACTACATAACACAGATAAAAATTTTGGTGACACGACGGATTCGGCTTTTGATGCATTTTTTATCGCACAAAAATTCGGTTTTAGTGATAATGAAGCAAAGAAAGTTTATTCTATTATTCAGAGCTCAAATTTAATAGATAAATTTATGGCTACTAGTAAAGATAAAATAGTAAAAGAATTCAGAGGGGTAGAATTATCTACAACAAAACGCAAAAATGTATTTGAAAGATTAGCTTTTGATTTAAAAGATGGAAATAATTTTGAATTAGCACAAATGTTATATTCTGCTAAAGATAAAGAAGGTTTAACCAGATATCTTGATAAAATGTTGGACACAAAAATAAAAGAAATAAAATCTGCTGATTTTATTTTACCTCAAACTCCTGCAGAAAATTACATGCAAAGAGCTGTATTAAAACAAATTAGCAAAACTGATGAGCGAACTAAAGCAACAAGAAATTATAATGTTAAGATTGTACATTCTTCAGACTTAGACGATTTATATGCTTTTATTCACACACCGGAATGTGGTTTTGCATCAACTTCTGTTTCAAGAAATACCAAATTTGCAAATTTTGAAGCATTTAGTAATATTTCTGATGATAAAATAATCTGCACAAGTTATGTATCAAAAGATAAAATCTGCGGTGCAGCTAAACACGGATTTATTTTTGATGTACCTAATGATAAACAATTTGTCGGAATGGGACATGATATATTTTCATTATGCAAAAATACAAATGACATGCTAACAGAATACTATGATAAAAACTCTATGGTTATGGCTAACAAAGGTCGTGGCATAAAATATAAACATAGAACAATGATTTCTGACAATTTAAAACAAATATTAAACATCAGCAATGAAGAATATGCTAAAAGACTTGATAATATTAAGGCAAAATTAGGCAATAAACCTATGACTATAGAAAACTTATCTGAAATTGATTTAGATTTTGCAAATGCCTATAAAGAATTTTTGAGCAGAGATAATACCGGAGATAAAAGAATATCCGATGCTTTGTTAAGAAGTGACAAATGGAATGAAGTTCTGGTTAGCAACCCTAAAATTTCTGCAATATTCACAAGAGATTTAGATAATATTCCGGAAGAGTATCTTAAAAAAGCTCAAGAAGAAGGGTTACCAATTATTGTTTTACCTGCTAAAAAATAAATTTGGATTAATAATTTTACCGAGCGGTAAAAATTGGTTAAGATTAGGTAGTTTTTGGGACGAAATTTACCGTTCGGTAAATTTCGTCCTCTAAATTTTTTCCTTAATTACTCGTTGTAAATAAAGTTTTTATATTATATAATTAACTCAACGAAGAGAGATGAGGAAAGATTAATGGAAACTTTAAACAAAAATGAAGGATTAATTACTCAGATTATCGGACCTGTTATCGACGTAGAATTCGCACAGGGCGAACTTCCTGAGATTTATAACGCTTTAAAGATATACAAAGAAGACGGTTCTTACATTGTTGCAGAAGTTCAACAAATGCTTGGCTCAAATAGAGTTAGAACCGTTGCTATGTCTTCTACAGACGGTTTAAAAAGAGGCATGAAGGTTGAGAATACCGGTGAGCCTATCAAAATTCCTGTTGGTAAAGCTATCTTAGGCAGAATTCTTAACGTTGTAGGTGAACCTGTTGACAATGAAGGTCCTATTGAAACTAATGATTACTTGCCAATCCACAGAGAATCTCCTTCTTTGATTGAACAAAACACAGATATCGAAATTCTTGAAACAGGTATCAAAGCAATCGATCTTCTTCAACCTTATCAAAAGGGTGGTAAAGTTGGTCTATTTGGTGGTGCCGGTGTTGGTAAAACCGTTTTGATTCAAGAATTAATTCACAACATCGCAATGGCACACAACGGTGTATCTGTATTTGGTGGTGTTGGTGAAAGAACTCGTGAAGGTAACGACCTTTGGAATGAATTTAAAGAATCCGGTGTACTTGATAAAGTTGGTCTGATTTACGGTCAGATGAACGAGCCACCAGGAGCTCGTATGAGAGTTGGACTTTCTGCTCTTACTGCTGCTGAATACTTTAGAGATTTCTCTAAACAAGACGTCTTGTTATTCATTGATAACATCTTCAGATTCACACAAGCAGGTTCAGAAGTATCAGCTCTATTAGGACGTATGCCATCTGCAGTTGGTTATCAGCCTACATTAGCTACAGAAATGGGTGAATTGCAAGAACGTATTACTTCTACAAAAGATGGTTCAATTACTTCTGTTCAAGCTATTTATGTTCCAGCTGATGACTTGACTGATCCGGCTCCAGCAACAACATTCTCTCACTTGGATGCGTCTACAGTTTTGTCTAGACAAATCGCATCTTTGGGTATTTATCCTGCTGTTGATCCGTTGGCTTCAAGTTCAAGAGTATTGGATCCAAATATCATTGGTGATGAACACTACGAAACTACAAGAAAAGTTCTTGAAATTCTTCAAAAATACAAAGAGTTACAAGATATTATCGCAATTCTTGGTATGGATGAATTATCTGACGAAGATAAGGAAACCGTAAACAGAGCAAGAAAAATTCAAAGATTCTTGTCACAACCGTTCTTTGTAGCTGAACAGTTCTCAGGTATTGCCGGTAAATACGTTAAACTTGAAGATACAATCAGAGGCTTCAAAGAAATCATTGAAGGTAAGCATGACGATTTGCCTGAACAAGCCTTCTACATGGTTGGTACTATTGAAGAAGCTGTTGAAAAAGCAAAAACGTTACAATAAAGACTTTAAGTCGTTAGGACGTTAAGTCGTTGAGTTCGTATTAAAAAATTTTTATAATGAACTTAGCGACTTAATGACTTAAAGACTTCTAAACAAAGGATTTTTTATGAAATTAAAAATAATCACACACGAACGCATAGTATTTGATGGTGAAGTTGATGAATTGGTAGTACAAACTACAGGCGGTCAGCTTGGTATCTTGAAAGACCACATTCCGCTTACTACCGCTCTTGAAATAGGTGTAACAAAAGCTAAAGTTGGGGACAAGTATAAATATTTTGCTACTATGGGCGGAATTTTTCAGTTCAAAAACAATGAGGCTACTATTCTTACAGATGTTTGTGAAGACGGATGTGACATTGACGTAACAAGAGCAAACGCCGCAAAAGACAGAGCAGAAGCAAGATTGGCAGATAATAATGCTAAAATTGATGCAGATAGAGCACAAGCAGCGTTAGCTCGTTCTTTGGCACGTTTGAAAGCCGCATTAAACAAGTAGGCAAAATATGATTAATAAAAAAATTTTAATACTTACTGCAATGTTATCAATTCTTTGTTTAGGTGCGGTTTCCAGCGAGGCAGATTTTTCTAAAGCTTTGAAAAATTGCACTCCATTTTCTGACAGCGGACAAGTCCAAACCGCCGGCATGAATGTACAATCCACGAAGCGTATTGTCGGATGGCAAGGGGATAAGTGTGTTTACAAAGAATCTGTAAAATTTATGGATATCTCATCAGATATTTCTTGTCGGCTTAGTAAAGCTCAAGTACTGGAGTTATCATCTGTAATAGATGCGTATAGCTTGGTGCAAAAATACTCTGACTCAAAACCTGATTTTTCGGATTTAGAATCCGCTCAAAATAATCCCGTTTCAAAAGCTTGGAGCAAATATCTTCAAGATAGCTCCATTTGTACAATTACAACAAATCAAAATTAATAATTCTTTGATAGAACTTCTGTTTGCGGTAATATTATTATGTTACTTTGATAAAAGGAGAAGTTTTATGTTAATAATGTTGGCAGTTGCGCTTTTGATGAGCATGGTTCTATGTTTATTGTTTGGTGTTCCTTATATAGATTTTTTGAGGAAGAAAACTATAGGACAATATATTTTGGACGTAGCACCGGAAGCTCACGCTAAAAAAGCCGGAACTCCGACTACCGGCGGTGTGTTTATTATTGCTGCTGTAATTATAGCCTCAATAATCACGTTATTTATGGCGCAACATATGGATACATCTGCTTGGATTATACTAATAACGCTTCTTTTTATGGCTCTTGCCGGTTTTCAAGATGATTATTTAAAATTAAAAGGACATGAAAACAAAGGACTTAGCCCAAAAGGCAAATTAGTTAGACAAATCTTAATTGCGCTAATTCCGACAATCTATGCGATGAATACTTATGGAACAGTGATTACATTAGGCAGCCATACATTTGATTTAGGAATTTTATACCCTATTTTTACGGTTTTTGTTGTAACAGGCGCATCTAATGCTTATAACTTAACAGACGGTTTGGATGGACTTGCAGCTGCTACTGGAATTCCGGCATTTGCAGCATGCGGTTACTTAGCTTTACGTGACGGGCATGATGCTGCTGCAATCATTGCTGCAACGGTAATCGGCGCTTTGATAGGTTTCTTGAGATACAATAAACCAAAAGCTCAAGTTTTTATGGGTGATACCGGTTCTTTAGCACTAGGTGGATTGCTCGGTACGCTTGCCGTAATCGGAAGATGTGAACTACTTCTTGCACTATTTGGCGGAATATTTGTTGTTGAAACACTTTCTGTAATCTTGCAAGTAACAAGCTTCAAATTGACCGGCAAAAGAATTTTTAAGATGTCACCAATTCACCACCATTTTGAATTATGTGGACATTCTGAATTGAGAATTGTAAAAGAATTTGCGCTTACTTCTTTAATCTTCTCTGTAGCTGCCGTTTTGGTATATTATTGGATGTCATAAAGCTAATATCCGAATGGCATGTAAAAGATTTTAGAAGCGTTAAACTTTCCTCAAAAGGGGTTTAAAAATACAATAAAATGTTGTACAATAGAATATGTAGTACATAGGAGGTGTTAATGTATATACACGTAAATGGTAAAAACATTGAGATTACAGATGCTATCAAAGCTTATGTAAAAGAAAAAATCGGTAAAGTGGCTAATCATTATGACCAAATTACCGGAATTGATGTGGTTTTGTCTGTAATCAAAAATCCTGCTGCAACAGGCAAACACGTAGCAGAAGTTTCTTGCAAAATGAATACCGGTGTTGTTCATTGCGAAGAAGCAGCAGAATCAATGTATGCAAGCGTAGATTTGTTAGCAGACAAATTACAAAGACAAGTTCAGAAATTTAAAGACAAAGCTTTAACTTCTGACAAATCTTCTATCAGAAATGCTGAAGAAAAAGAAGAAGAGGTTGTAGAAAGTTAAGGTTTCGGTTAGACATGATAAACAACAAAAAAGTTGTAATTATAATGCCTGCATATAATGCAGAAAAAACTTTAGAGAAAACTTATAATGAGATTTATCAAAATTTCGTCGACGAGATTATTCTTGTCGACGATTTCTCTTCTGATAAAACGAAAGAAATCGCTAAAAAACTCAATATTACAACAATAGTACATGAAAAAAACAAGGGTTATGGAGGAAATCAGAAATCTTGCTATCGTGCAGCATTAAAAGCCGGAGCAGATATTGTGATTATGCTTCATCCGGATTACCAGTACACTCCAAAGCTTATTCCGGCAATAGCGTCTATGATGGCATTTGAGGAATATGATGCCGTTATTGCTTCCAGAATGCTGGGACGCTCTGCGTTAAAAGGCGGAATGCCACTGTACAAGTATTTTTCAAACAAGTTTTTAACATGGTTTGAGAATTTGTTCCTTGGAGAAAAATTATCAGAATATCATACAGGCTTTAGAGGTTTTACGAGAAATATCCTTGAAAAATTACCTTTGGAAGCTTGCAGTGATGATTTTATTTTTGATAATGAAATGCTTGCATTGCTTTTATATCAAGGGTTTAAGATTGGTGAAATTTCTTGTCCGACGAAATACTTTCCGGAAGCTTCGTCTATTAACTTTGTCCGTTCTTGTAAATATGGACTTGAAGTTTTGCTGGTAAGTTTAAAGTACAGATTATCTAAAATGGGTTTAAAGAACGGAATTTTTAATTGTAGTGGAGAGGTTCTTGATACAAATAAAGAGCTTAATTATTATAACAAGAGGGATTAATGAAAATAGTTTTAGCATCATCAAACAAGCACAAGGTTCAAGAGATTAATGATATTGTGAAATCAAAATACGGAAAAGAGTGTAATATAGAGTTTGTACTCCCACCGGAAGGCTTCGACCCAATTGAAGATGGTAAAACTTTTGAAGATAACTCTCAAATTAAAGCAATGGAAGCTTGGAAACTCACAAAAAATTGGGCGCTTGCTGATGATTCAGGGTTATGTATAAAAGCGCTTGATGGTGCTCCTGGGCTTTTTTCTGCCAGATATGCAGAAACTCCGCAAAAACGAATTGAACGAGTTCTTGCGGAAATGCAGGGCAAGACTGATAGAGCTGCAGAGTTTGTTTGCGCTATGACACTGATTAATCCGCAAGGTGACGTTGCGTTTGCTTGTAAAGGAATTTGTAAAGGCAGTATTACCGAAAAACAAGCCGGCACAAATGGTTTTGGATACGACCCAATATTTTTGGTTGAAGGGCGAACTACAACTATGGCAGAATTGAGCGAAGAAGAGAAAAATCAAATTTCACATCGCTCACAAGCCTTGAATCAAGTCTTAGATTATTTGCAAGTACAAGGCAAGTAGACACAATTACCGGCTGTTGAGGAATAATTACTACTTCTTTTCTGCTTTTTTAGCCGTTATTTTTGCATTAAGCATTGGAAGTAACAATCCCAATGTTATTGCAGAATATGCAATACCGGAAGCTTGAGCAAGGTTTATTTTCCACATATTTTTACGTGCAAATTTTTCACCTTTTGCTGCGATTTCGTTATGTGTTTTAAGACTCATATCATTTAGCCAATGACCTAAACCTTTACCTGCTTTTTTGTAGTTGAATAAATCTTTCCCTTGCCTATCAAGCAAGTTTGCAACACCTTTTGCGGCAAAACCACCAAATACTAACCAGTTAAGGAATCCTAAATAATCTCTTGTCATAGATTCTCTTAATTCCGTTCCATTATCAGCTGCCATAAAACGACCAACAATATTTGCTGCATAAACAGTTTTAATGGCATTACCACTTGTGATAGGTCCTGTAAATTCCAATTTTCTAGCAAATTGTTTAAGGTTTTTTACGCCCATAACGCTAAAAACCATGCCAACCATCAATGCACTTGCTCCAAACTTTTTGAGTGGAAGAAGTGTGTCTTTTTTTTGTTCGCCTCTGAATGTTGAAGTGTAATCAACATCTCCAACGAACCCTTTTTTGCCGGTTCTTTTTTCGGTTATTTTTCTATTTATAGCTTGATTTGTTAAACCTAACAAACTAGCAATAGAGATAGCGCCAAACGCTTTAAGTTTATTTACTTTGCTAATTTTATTTATTGCAAGATTTATTTCTTTTTCACTCTTTTGGTTAAAAATATCCTTCCCCATATCGTGAGTATCACGCAAAATATTTTCCAATTTTGCAGACAATTTTTCGTTTCCGATATTTAATTCTGTATCACGTTCAGCACCAAGCACATTGGTGAGTCGCTTTTCCATAATAGAAAGGACATTTTTCTTATCGTCATTTGTAATTTTTTTATCTTTGATTAAGTCAGCAAAAGTCTTAATAAATTCATCTTTGGTTTTTAATTTGTTTTGAATTCCTGCATATTTTTGGTCGTCCCAATTGATTTTATCCCATCTTTTTTCATCAATCCATTCAACTTTTTTCCAATTTGCGTCTTTGAGTTTATTTACTTTGTTTCCATCTCGTCCGGAAATGTTATCAAAAACAGTGTTTAAATATTTATTTATATTACCGTTCTTGTCCCAAGCTTTTTTAAGTGTAGCAAGTGAATCTTTAGAATACCAGCTGTTTGGATTAATTTTAACTTCCGGTTGGATTCTTTTAGACGCAAATTTTGAAATGCCCATTGCAAACAATCCTGCTGATAAACAGTTAATAAAAGTACCGCTGATTTCTCTGATAAATGTTTCAGCGCCGGCATACTCGTTACGTTCTTTTGTATCATAATAAGCTCTTGGTATAACCATAGCACCAACATCTAAGCCAACGGCATTCACCATTTCATTCATATCACAAGTTCTAAGTGCACTTGTTACAATTCCGTCCAATGGTCCTCTAAAAGTGGTGCTATTTATATTATTTACTTTCATTAAAAAAATAATCCTTCCCTAAAAAATTACGCATTAAAAAAGTCCCGTTTTCTATTCGGGACTTTATACGTTTTAATTCTGCTATACAAATTTACATACCAAAATTACTCAAGTCCCGATTGAAACTTGGAGCAGCTGGAGAATGAATAATATGTAAATTTAACTTCTATATTTCTCATAGTAAACATGAGTATAACTCTTATCGGATTAAATTGTCAATAGCCTGCTTGATTTAAGCCCGCCAGCATGATAATTTTAAGTATGTATGGATGAAATTTTTAATACTGAATCACACGAGAAAGAATTGGATATGATGTTTAGTGAAGCGTCTGCTTTTGTTTTAGAAAAAGAAGATGATGATGTTTCTGTAACAAAAGATTTTTATAATTTACATCAGCTCAAAATAAATTTTCGATATGCAAGGAAAGTATTATTTAAGTTTTTGGAACGTTTTAAAAGAGGCGAAAAAAATACAATATTATTTTTAACCAAAGGGGAAATACCTCTTGATTTTATTTCAGAATTCCGCAAACAATATCCTGAAAAATTTATAAAAGTTTTAATTCCGATTGACAATTTTGATGGTCTGGAAAGAATAAACATAGATGTGGAATTTTTCCTACAAAACAAAATGAATACGGCATTCCTTTATAAGCTTAAATCAAATAGTGAAAATGTGGATGTTTATGGAATTTACTCAGATAGTTTTTCAGGGTGTGATAGGGCGAAATTTCAGTATCTTGCATCCTTCACAAGAGCTGCAAGAGAAGTTATTAAAAAGCTTTATCCTTGTATTGTACACTCTTTTGACGTTCCATTTTTTCTGGGAGCAGAATTTGATAAACAATTTCCATTTGGTATAAAAGTTGTACAAACTGTTACAGATTTTTCTATATATGATGAAAACAAGCAAGAAGTTTTTTGGGCTGCAATGAATTTGGCTGATAAAGCCGGCATGAAAAAACTTTGCAGAGATAAAATTATACAAAAATGTATAGCTTCACTTTTTAATTTGCATAATACAAAAGGTTTTTCCAGAATGCGTGAATGCTTGGAATTTCTTTATGAAAATTATGTTAAATTTAGAAGTGTTATTAATAAAAATGAAGAAATTGAAGAAAATATTTTGTTCAACAGAATGAATTTAAGAACGCTAAAATTGTTCCCTCAATTGGCTTATGGAGATGATAAATCTTATAATGCAATGTATCATACTATTAAACGTGCTAATTTGTGGTCAGTTTTTTCTGAAACATATTACAATGATATTTTTAAAAATTCTCAATGGAATTCTCCTATATATAAAAGATTGAGCGATTTAAAAGACAAAAGTGATTGGCTATCTTATGGAATGGTTCAAAAGTCAGCTTTAATTTATCAAAAATTTGATTTAGAGAATTTTAGAGATAAAAAGGGGTTGAATAAAAAATATTTAATAAAAGAATTATCTAACGATAGAATAAGAACAAAATTTGTAGATTCAAAATTCTTCTTATCAAGTAGTTATGAGATAAAAGGATATCTAGATACTTTTTACGAATCACCTTTAGTTTTTTGTAATTTTGGTACTGATATTTTTGCAGAAGGTGTTGATATAGCATTGGCAGCTTTGCTAAAATTATTTGAATCGTATAGAAATGTTCAGATAATTATTAATATCCCAAATGGTTTAGAAAATAATAATATTAAATCTTGGGTTGAATTTATGGAAAAGAATTCTACTTTTGATGGAAGATGGGTTTATATAAATTCTCAGGTAAACCTTGAACAATTTTATTCTTCTGCTGATATAACATTGTTCGCTGCAAGAAAAAATACAACTTCAACAACACATTTTAAAGCTTTAAAATGCGGATGTATACCGGTATCAACAAGGGTTGGCATTTACAATGATACAATAAGTGATATTTTTGATGATATGACAGAAGGATGTGGATTTAAAACAAAATCAGGATTATCAACCGAGCAAGAGATTTTGGAAAATTTTACTCAACTTTTGGATAAAGCACTGAATCTATACATCAATAATCATTCTAGCTGGAATTTGTTAATTAAAAACGCAATGAGCTATGATAGCCGTTGGACATTTGATAAATTAGAAAGATATCATTCGATTTATAATCGATTTTGATGTTTTCTTATGTTCCTGTCAACAGTATCTATAGAAACATTGTACCTCTCTGCAATTTCGTTGTGCGCAATTCCCTGCAAATGAAGATTATATATTTCATTTTCTCTTTGTTGCAAATATTCTCTGCGTTGAAGTTTTCCAACCTTACCCATATTATTGTAAAGTGATTGGCAAGAGCAATTTAATTCTTCTGCAATTTCTTTCAACTTTTTACCCTGAACCACAAGGTTCATTATTTGTTCACGCATAAAATTGCGACGTGGTTCTTTTACATTTGAAATACCGGCTTTATTAGCATATTTAACAATTGTCGATAATGAGCAATCGAGTTTTCTTGCAATTTCAGATGCTATGTATCCTGCATTTAACATTTCTGTAATTATTTTTGTATATTTTTTATCTTTTAATCTACCAAGTTCTTTTCTTAACTGTTGTTTGTTAATTGAAATATCATTGGTTTTAAGTTTTTCATTATTTTCTATAATATCTTGTACATTTCCACTGATTTTTAAGTCATCGTAAACAGAATTTGCAAGTTCTTTTGTTCTTTTAAGTTTTAACTGTTCTTTTGCAATTTTCAGCTCGTTTTTGTCTAAATCTTTTACAAGATTTTTAATAATATATGCCGAATAACCTGTATGTTTTGCTACTTCTTTTATTGTAAAACCTTTAGCTAATTCGGCTTTGATGATGTTGTTTCTTTCAAGATTTATATTTCCCTTTTGAAAAGCTGTTTTTCTAGGCTTTTTAACACCGGATTTCGTTATAATGTCTGTAACTTTTTTAGTAGACAAATTAACAATTTCAACAATTGTTTTAATAGTTGCTCCACCTTTTCTCAAAGCTATTATTTGATTTTCAACATCTTCTTTTATTTGATTTCGTAGTGGTTCCAGTTCAAATCTTTTTATTATCCAATTACCCCAACTTGGATCGTGCTTATAGGCTGCGGCGATGTCTTTGGGTGTTTTACCTTGCCTTAAAAGTGCTTCTATTTCCGGCTTAGCAGCGCTTAGTCTGCGTGCGTTGAAGGTTGGAGTTTGGTTGTTGTTATAAAAATTTATTCTCATCATATTTTATATAAACTTCGTAAAAATATTTTTTGCTACTAACATAAAAAATTGTAACAAATTTCTTTTTTAACATATTCCATGCCTTTGAGGTATAATAAAATCATTAAATTTATTAAGATAAAAAGGAATTAATTATGCTTAAAGGAAATGAAATTAGAAAATTATACTTAGATTATTTCAAGAACAAGCACCAACACACCATTGTTGAAAGTTCAAGCCTTGTTCCTGACAATCCGACTGTTTTATTAACAACAGCCGGCATGTTACAATTTTTACCTATATTTTTAGGTATCCAAAAGTCACCATATAACCCAGCCAGAGCTACTTCTTGTCAAAAATGTGCAAGAGCTGGCGGTAAAGATTCTGATATCGAAAACGTTGGAAGGACTCCACGTCACCACACTTTCTTTGAAATGTTAGGTAACTTTTCATTTGGTGACTATTATAAGAAAGAAGTTATTCCTTGGGCTTGGGAATTTGTAACAGAAGTCCTTAAGTTAGACAAAGATAGACTTTGGATAACTATTTATGAAACAGATGACGAAGCTTATAAAATCTGGAGAAGTATTGGTGTTCCGGATGAACGCATCAAAAGAAAAGGTAAAAAAGATAACTTCTGGGGCCCTCCGGGGGCTTCAGGTTCTTGCGGTCCTTGCTCAGAAATCCACTACGACTTAGGTGAACAATACAAATGTGATGACCCTCGTGGATGCGGAATTGACACTTGTGAATGTGACAGATGGGTAGAAATTTGGAATCTTGTATTCACAGAACTTTATCAAGATGAAGAAGGAAATCAATCTCCGCTTGAACACAAAAATGTTGATACCGGCATGGGGCTAGAACGTATCGCAATGGTTTGCCAAGGTGTAGCTTCTACATTTGAAACAGATTTATTAAGACCAATTTTGGACAAAGTTTCTGAAATGAGTGGAGTAGCTTACAAGCAATCAGAAAAAACTGACGTATCTTTAAGAATCATTACAGACCACGCAAGATGCGTAAGTTTCTTGATTTCTGACGGTGTAATCCCTGGGAATGAAGGCAGAAGCTACGTTTTAAGAATGATTTTAAGACGTGCACTTCGTCACGGTAAAATTCTCGGTATGGAATTACCATTCTTATACAAACTTGTTGACGTTGTTGTCGATAATTATGGTGAAGCTTATCCTGATTTGGTTAAAAATAAAGCTAAGATTATTGATGTTATTAAAAAAGAAGAAGAAAGATTCGCTAAAACTCTTGATAGAGGATATAAAATGCTTGAAGAATTTATTTCTGAAAAGAAAGATATTGATGGCGAAAGTGCTTTCAAACTTTATGATACATACGGTTTCCCATTTGAATTAACAAAAGAAATTGCAGAAGAAAATAAACTTGCTATTGATGAAGAAGGTTTCAAAAAAGCAATGCAAGAACAAAAAGACAGAGCAAAAGCTGCTGCTGAAAAGATTTCTGTAACAGGTGATATGAAATATGCAAAAGTAGAAGATGAAGTTGGTTCAACGGAATTCGTTGGATACCTTGTTGATTGCTGCGAAGCTAAAATCCTTGCAACTATTGAAGGCGAAGGATACACTGATATCGTTCTTGACAGAACTCCATTCTACGCAGAATGTGGTGGTCAAGTTGGTGATAGCGGATATATTGTTAACGAAAACTTGAAAGCAGAAGTTTTAACAACATTCAAAGTTAACCACCTATTCGTTCACAGATGCCAAATCGTAAATGGAGAAGTTAATATTGGTGATTATGTATTCGCTCAGATTGATTCTGCAAGAAGAAATCAAATCAGAGTTCATCATACATCTGCTCACTTGTTGCAGGCAGCTTTGATTAAGGTTCTTGGCGACGAAGTTAAGCAAGCAGGTTCTCAAGTTGAAGAAAACAGAATGAGATTTGACTTTTCTTTCTCACGTGCGATGACACCGGCTGAAGTTCAAAAAACAGAAGAAATCATCAACAAATGGATTGGTGAAAAACTTCCGGTTCATACAGATGTTATGGATATTGAAGAAGCAAAATTAACCGGCGCAACAGCATTATTCGGCGAAAAATACGAAGATGTCGTAAGGGTTGTTTCAATAGGAAACGGCTGCTCTAAATTCGCTTGCAAATCTTGTAAAGACAATGGTAGCTGTGCTGCTCAAAATGAAGAAAAAGAAGACGAAACAATCTCAAGAGAATTCTGTGCCGGTACTCACGCATCTAATACAGGCGATTTAAGATTAATTAAAATCGTTTCAGAAGGTGCAATTGCTGCAGGTACAAGAAGAATAGAAGCTGTTGTTGCAGAAGCTGCAATTAATTACTTGAATGCAAAATCAGCTGAAATCGACAAGCTTGCTTCTAAATTCAAAGTTCATTTTGATGAAGTTGAACCAAGAATTGAAAAATTGTTGGATGAAAATAAAGAACTTCAAAAATCTTTAGAACAAACTAAAGCAGAAATGGCTAAGAGTAAATTCTCAACATTCATTTCTAAAGCTCAAGATATCGAAGGCGGAAAATTATTTATTTCTAAGATTGAAAACTTTGATGGTGATGCTATTAAAGCCGGAATCGAAATGTTGGCTTCAAAATTGGGTGAAAGCATAATCGTTCTTGCAAATGACAGAATGGTTATTGTAAAAGTAAGTGACAGTTTTGTTAAAAAAGGTATTAATGCCGGAAAAATTGTCGGAGAAATTGCAAAAGCTACCGGAGCAAACGGTGGCGGACGTCCAAATTTTGCACAAGGCGGAGTTAAAGACGCTGCTAAGTTAGAAGAAATTCTTGCTAAGATTGAAAGCGATTTGAAATAATAGATTGCAAAACATATAGTAAAACGAGGCGAAATGCTTTGCATTTCGCCTCGTTTGTTATATATATTTACAAAAAGGCAATTTTTCTCCATAAGATGACTTTATATATTTATAGGAAAGGAATATTATGACCTCTCGAGTATTCACATATTCTCCAAACAATACTTACGCAAATGATTATTATAATGCTTGCAAAAAGTTTGATAATATTCAGGCAAAAGTCATCAATTACGAACACAAAACCGATGACCGCGAAAGTCCCGAATACAAAAAGATGATTGAGGAATTCAGATATTGGGACAATCAGGTACCTGAAACATCAAATATTGCAGGTGCTTATGAAGTAAAACTTGCGCAAAAAGAAGAAGAGAAACAAGCAAAACAAGACAAGCAAAATGTTTCAAATCCTATTGGAATGAATTTGAACTATTTAGCATAGTTAAAAAACTATAATGAAAATTATATTTCGATTTCACCTTGCCTAAAAATAACCGCTTTTCCATCTTTAAATCCGGCAACGGTAGAAGCTTTACCCTTAGCTTCACAGCCATAGGATGGTATTACTAAATCGACTTGCTCTCCAATGTATTTAACCGCTTCATCATAACTCAATGCAGCAGGTTCTCCGGAAAGATTTGCGCTTGTTGTAGCAAGCACATGCCCATCAATATTTTTACAAATATTTGCAAATGTCGCATTATCAGGAATTCTGACTCCAACTGTCGGCATTCCTGATGTAATATAGTCCGGTGTTTTTTCGGATTTTTCAAGAACCAATGTTAATGCCCCAGGGAAATGCTGTTTTATTAACTTTTGCGCTTCCTTTTCAATGGGTTGTTTTACATATTCTAACAAATTATAAAACTCGTTACTCATCAATATTAGTGGTTTTTTCCCATCTCTATGTTTAATTTCGTAAATTTTCTTTACAGCTTCTTCGTTATCAGGAAGACATCCTATTCCCCAAACTGTATCTGTAACGAATGCTATAACACCATCATTTTCTAATACATCTTTTAATATATTATTTTCTTCTTCATATTCTTTTATAATAAATTCATTTTCATGTAGCCCACTTGTTAATTTATCTATTTCATAAAAACCTGTTGGAAGTCCTGTTATTTCTCCTCTTTGGTTACTTAATTTTTCTAAGTTTTCCTGTGCTTTAAATACTACATCTTGAATCTTATGAAACTCTGATGATTTTCTTGTTTTAGCAACATTTAAAATCTTCATTTCAGCGCTTTCTAATATATCATTAACATTTCCATTTTCAATCATTGATTCATTTATTGAGGCCTTGGCTTTCTCTCCGTCTTCA
>URPS01000043.1 GCA_900549855.1 uncultured bacterium
ATTTTGTAGTTCAATAGTGCTGCGATTGTTTCTTGAATTCACCTTAGTTTTTATGTAAATTTTTGTAACAAAAACGCAAGTTTTACAAAAAACATGTTTTTAATCATGTAGAAGTGTGATTTCCGTATGGAGGTTAAAGTATGTATAGTTATAATGTTGCGTTTTGTCGTGGCGGAGAAACAACCGGTAGTGTTGGAAAATGTCCGGCTGTTACTGACAATAAAGAACTTGTAAAACCGGCTTCTTTTGATGCAGAAGAGGTTGGTGATACGGTATGTTTTAAAGGACGTGGCGAAGAAAAATCTTCATTTTGTGGAAAAATTTTTAAGACAGGCATGTTTGTAGCTGCGGCAGTTGGTGGACTTGGTTATGCTCATAAAGCAAATTTGGTTGGAAAGCTTGAGAATGGCAAAATTAAGGATATTTTGAAAAAGACGGATGTGATAACAGAACCTTGTCATAAAGCATGCCATTTTGTAAAAAAATATTGGTCAGAACTTTTAGGAGTAATATATTAACAAAAATTTAAACTAATTTAATATAAATATTACGTTTTGTGAAGGTGTAAAATGCTTAATTTTAGGCAGTTAGTATAACTTTTCTACAACTAAAGTATAAAATTTGAAAAAAACATTAAAGTTTTTGAAAATTATGCCGTTATATAGAATACAGAGAATGAGGAATTTTTATTAACCTCATCTCACAGGTCTTAAATATCGCATGTAGGAAGGAATATTATGACAGATAAAGAAGAAATGGGTGCATCACTTTTCAGCCGTTCATTGGATTTGATGGAAGATGATCCGCTAGAAGAAATTTTTGCACTCAATATTGGCGACTTTGTATCTGAATATTTAATATCTGAAGATTTAGCAAATAAAATTGGCAAGGATGTCAAAGATAAAACCGCTAGACTAAAATCTCAATTAAAAGAGCTTGTTTCCATATATTCTTTAGATAACACTCTTTGCGTTTTGGGATTTAGCTCTCAAGATGAATATGTGGTTTACAATTCTATCGCTAAAACTTTAACTCAAATTTTGGACGTAGACGCATGCCATATTTACTTAACAAAAGAATTTACAAAAGGATTGGATTTTGATAACAAAGTTTTAGGACTGGTCGGTTCATCTATTGATTTTGACGAAGACATTTATGCAAAAAAACTTGGTTATTCTGCTGATGACAAATCTATCGTTGTTAAAGCGTTCAACACATTAGAAAAAGTTCAAATCAAAGATGTTTCTAAGATTGACAGTTTTATTCCTAAATATGAATTAAAAGAGTTTGATGTTAAGTCATTGGCAATTGTTCCAATGCATAACAACGCACATATTGTGGGTGTAATTGTTATTGAGAACTATAAAGAAAAAATGATTAAACGTGCTTATATGGACTTGTTAGAAACAATCGGACGCTTATTCGGAACTTCTATGCACCTTCAAAAAACTATTGAAGAAACAGACTCTTTAATCAATGATGAAGAAGTTTTTGCAGAAGATTTGCAGCACAAGAGAGCTGAACTTACTGCGCTAATCGGCGACTTGGGAGTTCAACAACAAGCGTTTGTTCAAAAACTTGCAAAAGCGGTGGATGAAAAAGGACAATATAAAGTTGCTCACTCTCAAAATACAGCGGATTTATCAAGAAAATTGTGTAAACAAATAGGCTTGAATGAAAAAACAACGGATTTGATTTATTATGCAGGCTTGCTGCAAAACATCGGTAAAATTACACTTCCGGAATCTTTGTTCTCAAATAAGGGCAAACTTTCTAAGGAAGAGTGGGAAAAATTGCAAAATCACCCTAATGTTGGTGTAAATTTGTTGATGAATATCAATTTCTTATCAGAAGTGATTCCTTATATCCACTACCATAAAGAGCGTTGGGACGGTAGAGGAGAACCGGAAGGTTTGAAAGGCAATTCAATTCCATTCGGCTCAAGAATTATTGCAGTTGCTGATGCTTATACAGCCATGACTTCTGATAGGTCATACAGAAAAGCAATGGCAAAAGACGAGGCACTAAAAGTTATTAAAGATGAAGCCGGCATAAAATGGGACCCAACAGTCGTAAATGCTTTGTTTGAAGTCGTAAATGGTTAATTTTACACAGTCTTTTCTAGTGCATTGTAGATTTCCGGCTCAATTGTTCCTGTTTGAACATCTTGTTTAATTATATTCAACGCTTCATCACGATTGAGCGCATCTTTATAACTCCGCTCCTCTCTTAAAGCTGAATACTTATCCGCAGTAGCAAGCAACTGCGCTGAAATATTTTTGGGGTCATAATCATCCGTAATCACAGGATATCCGCTGCCATCAGGTTTTTGATGGTGATATTTTACAAGCTCTAGCACATTTTTATTTACACCTTGGTCTTTTAATAATTCATAACCAAGTTCTGAATGCTGATTCATAATCCGCTTTTCTTTTTCATTCAAACCACCGCTTTTGTTTAGAATTTTATCAGGGATAAGAACTTTACCATAATCATGCAACATTGCAGCTTGTTGCAAATCTATCAAATTTACTTGAGCCTTCATATCCTGCGGAAGTGCCGAATACATTTTTGCAGCCGTAACACGTGTATCCATCAAATGCCCGTATTTAAGTTTTTCAAGTTCCGGCATATTAACATTGAGTTTGATATCGTTTTCTTTAAGAATTTCATTTATTCGTGAATTTGTTTTAGCAATATTTGTTAGTGCGTTTTTGTCAAGAAAATTATCGTACAAAGGATTGGAATTAAAAGAATCCTTGCGTAATCCTTGCGGAGTGGTGATAATTTGCCCGCTCGAACGAAATTGAACATTTGGGATATTAATATTATTAAATATCGGAATATTGTACGAAAAATTCATCTAAATATTTCACACTAAAATACTACTACACAGTTATATAAAGTATTTTATTAATGACAAATTGATACAAAACCAATAAATTTTAACAAAGTGTTACACAAAAAAAGCAGAAAATCTGGTCGGTTCATTAGTATGTCAAGTATGTAAACAAATTTAAAGCTGGCATGTTGACAGTATTGTGAGGATTGTGTTACAAATAGTAATATAAATAGTGTATTAGATAGGTTAATCGTGTTTAAATGAACAAAATCTGTTCTACGATTCCTCAAAAAGAAAGGAAATACAATGTACGCAATAGTCGAAACAGGTGGTAAACAATACCAAGTTGAAGAAGGACGTTATGTTGACGTTGAATTGTTAGGCGAAGAAAAAGACGCTAAAGTTGTTTTTGATAAAGTTGTTATGATTGTAAACGGCAAAAAATCAAAAGTTGGTCAACCTTACGTAGCTAACGCAAAAGTTGAAGGTGTAGTTCTTAAAACTGACCGTGCTAAGAAAATTATCGTTTACAAACAAAGACCTAAAAAAGGTTATAGAAAAAAACAAGGTCACAGACAAGGCTTTGCAAGAGTAATGATTAATAAAATTAGAACAACTGCTTCTAAAGCTAAAGCGGAAGCTGCTTCAGAAGAATAGTTTGAATCGGTGTATATTCAGTTTGAATTGCGCCAATAAGGTTGATTGATAGTTTGAAACATAACAAAAGACAACCGATTAAATAAAATAATAAAAGGAGAATAAAAATGGCACATAAGAAAGGTATGGGTTCCACCCGTAACGGTCGTGATTCCGAAGCGAAGCGATTAGGCGTTAAAAAGTTCGGTGGAGAAATGGTTAAAGCCGGTAATATCATCATTCGCCAAAGAGGAACAAAAGTTCACCCTGGTAACAATGTTGGTATCGGTTCTGATGACACTTTGTTTGCTCTTATTGACGGACAAGTGAAATTTGAAGCTCACAGACGTGATAGAAAACAAGTTAGTGTTTACGCTGTATAGTTTCATCAATAATTGAATTATAAAAAGCTCTTCTTAAAAAAGGAGAGCTTTTTAGTATAATTTGATAGCAAAAAAAAATTTTTACAGGTTTTATTAAGAAAAAAGGAGTAAGGCATGCAAGTTAATCAAGTAAATTCTACAAATTTTTCAGGAATAAAAGGAAAGCAAACATTAAAAAAATTTTTAAAAGATGGCTCAACTGCTCATGTGCAAATTTTTAAAGACAATTCAGGTGCTCACATTAAAGGACTTGAATGTTTAATTGAAAAAAATAATAGCATCCAAGGCGGATACGGCACATTCAATACAAAAGGTTTGAATAAAAATGAAGTTGCCGGATTTTTTGAAAAGATTGGCACCGCAACAAAAGGTGAAATGGATGCGCTTATCAATTTCGCCAAAGGTATTTGCATTAAATAATTGCTCAAAACTATAAATTATAGTATAATTTTCCAGTACAGTCCTAATGTTAACCCAATAAGAAGGAAGATTATATGAGTGAGATTTGCAAAAATTGGACACAATGGTTGAAACAAAACCGTTTTGCCGGACAAACTCCGGAAATGCAAGAACAAACGATGCGTTGGCTAGAAGCAGTAAGAGATGTTATTCTTGTTTATGCTGATATCAAGCCGTATGATGTTGTTCTTGATATAGGAACCGGAACGGGATTATTGGCATTTAAAGCCTTAGAATTGCAGGACTGCAAAGGAAAAGTCATATTTTCTGACATGTTCCAAGATTGTTTGGACGATTGTAAAAAAATTCTTGATGAATCAGGAATCACTACCGGTTATGAATTATTAAAGAGTCCGGTTGAACATATTGCGCTTGGTGAAAGCACTGTACATAAAGCTTTAATGCGTTCTGTATTAGTTCACGTAGTTAATAAACAACCTGCAATTAACGAAATTTATCGTGTACTTAAACCTGGTGGAAAGTTGTGCGCATTTGAACCTATAATACGTTCAAACACCCGATATTGGGAGATTTTGGACAGACACTATATTGATAAATACGAAGATTTTAAAAGAGTTGAAAATGAAATTATGGAAAATCCTTTGGATTCTTTGTGTAACTTTGATGAACACACATTAGAAACAAATCTTGAAATCGCTGGATTTTCTATTCCGGAAGTTAAGTTGCAGGAAGTTCGCTCAAAGTACGTAGTGCAGCCAAACATGGTTAGAGAATGGTTTGTAAATCCGCCTTCTCCAAACCAACCATCTACAAGAGAAAGATATTTGAAGTATTTTGACGAAGCTACTGTAGATAAATTTATGCAAGATGTTTCGAACTACTTAACCGGACGTGAAATTAGTTTGAAAACAAATGCAGTGTTTATAAATGCTACGAAATAGAGGTGAATTCTAATACAAAGTTAGTTGGGCTTGTGCTCGACCACTTTTTACACTTTGTGCTATACTAAGTGCAGAACTTTAATGTTCGGCACAGAGTTAAAAAAGTGCTCTTTCGAAAAGGAGTCTGCTTACAAAATATGGTGTAGACTTTCGGGTTGGCTCCCGACTAGAAAGAGGTCGATATGGATAAATTTAATATCAGTTTATTATTGATTTTTATGATTTTATTTGTATTAAAAAACGACTCTCAACCGAAAGGATAAGAGCCGTTGACTTTCTCCAGAGCACTTGGTAGTTTAACGGAAGCTACCACTCTGTGCTTTTATTATAAACTACTATTTTAAAATATTCAACCTTTTTCATGAAAAATTATTTCGATTTAAAATAAAAGAAAAATTATGATACAATGAAAAAGAGTAAATTCCTATTTTAACAAGGATTATAAGGAATATAAAAGAAGGATAGCTATTCATGACAAAACAAACTGCAATAATTATACCGGCAAGATACGGTTCTTCCAGATTAGAAGGCAAACCATTATTAAAAGCAAATGATAAACCTATTATCCAATGGGTATGGGAAAAAGCGAGCAAGTGTCCGCTTGTTGATAGAGTAATCGTCGCAACGGATGATGAGAGAATCTTTAATGCTTGCAAAGACTTTGGTGCAGAAGTTGAAATGACGTCTACCAATCATAAAAGTGGCAGCGACAGAATTGCAGAAGTAGCTTCCAGACATCCTGAAATCGGTTATATCATCAATCTTCAAGGTGATGAACCATTGATTGAACAAGCTAATATTGAACTTGTTATAAAAGGTGTATTGGAAGACGAAAAAGCAGATATTTCTACACTTTTAAGAGAAATCAAGGATGAAGAAGAGGCGCAAAATCCAAATTTGGTAAAATGCGTTTTTGATGTAAATAATTACGCAATGTATTTCTCTCGCTCAAAAATTCCTTACGAACGTAATAGTGGCAAATCCAAGATTTACGGTCACTTAGGTATTTATGGATACAAACGTGAAGCTTTATTCAAGATGACTCAACTTCCACAAACAACTTATGAGATGGCAGAAAGTTTGGAACAATTGAGAGCGCTTCAAAACGGCATGAAAATTAAGGTTGCAATTGTGGACAATATTCCGGTTGGAATTGATACAATGGAAGATTTTGAGAAGTTTAAAAAAATGGTTGAAGAAAGGCAATAAGTGAATTTAAAAACAAACATTACAAAACTTCACTATACAAAAGAACCAAAGGGGTTGCTTTTTAGTTTGCTTAAATTTTGCTCTATATTTTATGGGATAGGAAGCGGATTCAAAAATCTTTTATACGACAAAAATATCATTAAGCCTAAAAAAGTTGATGCTTTTGTGATTTCTGTTGGAAATTTTACAACTGGCGGAGTTGGTAAAACTCCTGTTGTTGCAGAGATTGCCAAATATTTTGTAGAAAAAGGTGAACGTGTTGCAATTATTTCCAGAGGTTATGGCGGGAAACTGAATAACAAAGAGGTTCATGTAATTTCTGATGGGATTAATTTATATTACAAAGCCGACATGGCAGGTGATGAACCTTATTGGTTGGCAGTTAATTTGAATATGTGTGCAGTTTTAACTTGCTCTAACAGATATAAGGCTGCTGAGTACGCAATAAAAGAACTTGGAGTTACAAAAATTATTCTTGATGATGGATTTCAACATCGAAAAATGGCAAGAGATGTGGATATCGTCCTTGTTGATTCAGAAAAAATGTTTGGAAATGAGAACTTACTTCCTGCCGGTCCTTTGAGAGAAGGGATGGAAGGATTTAAGCGAGTTAGTGAACTTATTATTGTGAGCAAAAATGTTGACCATACAAGAGCAGAAAAAATTGCAAAAATTATGCAAAAGAAACAAGGAATTAAAACTACAGTTTGTAAAATTGAACCGGATTACGCATACAATATAATTTCCGGAGAACATTTGCAAAATGGCGCTGAAATCATTGCATTGTCTGCAATTGGGCAACCGGAACAGTTCTATAAATTTTTAGAAAAAGATTATAATATAAAAGAAAAAATTACATTTGATGACCATCATCAATATATAGAAGATGATATTGCAAATATTGCTGGAACAATTGTTACCACAGAAAAAGATGCAGTAAAATTGGCACTTTTGAATAAAAACAATATCTATGCTCTAAAATTGAAAACCGTCTTGAATGTTGAGAGTTTGGTTAATACGTAATTTTACTTTGTATGGTATAATAAGTTTGGAATAAAGCAGCCGGATAATCGCGCCCTTACGGGTGAGGAAAGTCCGTGCATCCAAGGACAGATCGCCGGAGAAACTCCGGACAGCGTGAGCTGGTGGAAAGTGGCACAGGAAATATACTGCCGATGGATTTTATATCACAGGCGATGGTGCAACGGTGAGTTAAGAGCTTCACCAGCGGTATCGGAAGGTACCGGCTAGCTAAACCCCGATCGGATGCAAGATTGACTCAGGTGCTTGAGGTGTCCGCCGAGCCTGAAAAATCGCTAGAGATTGGGAGCAATCCCAATACCAGATAGATGATTATCAAGGAATTTTTCCTGAACAGAACACGGCTTATGAGCTGCTTTATTCTTTTTTTCGTCGTTAAGTCAATAAGTCGTTAGGTCGTTAAGTTCATTTTATTGAAAATGTTAGTGTATGCTTGTTTTAAGTTTTATTTAAAAAGGTGGGAACCGCTTTCGCTTTTCCCACCCTACGTTTTACATTCTAAGCATCTTCGCCTCGACGCTTCTAAGCCTCTACTTAGTATCTTGCTAAATACTTATCAATTTCCCATTGAGAAACAAATGTTCTGAATGAATCCCACTCAATCTCTTTTGCAGTCATAAATTCATCTACAATATGCTCACCGAGAGCAGTTTTTGCAATCAAAGATTTTTCCATATAGCCTAATGCTTCTTCTAAGCTTCCAGGAAGAGATTCTATTCTCATTTTCTTTCTTTCTCTGTCAGAAAGCTTGTAAATATTTGCTTCTACAGGTTTTGGCGGTTCAATTTTGTTTCTTACACCGTCTAAACAAGCAGCCAAAATAGTTGCAAATGCTAAATATGGGTTACAGCTTGGGTCTGGAGAACGCAATTCGACACGAGTTGACATTCCACGTTTTGCAGGAACTCTTAATAACGCACTTCTGTTAGCCAATGACCATGCCATATAAACAGGAGCTTCATATCCTGGAACCAATCTCTTATAGCTGTTTACAGTTGGGTTAAGAATTGCAGTAATGCTTTTGATGTGTTTCAAAAGTCCGCCGATTGCATATTTTGCAGTATCAGATAGTTGATATTCTGCATTTTCGTCAAAGAATGCGTTTTTGCCATCTTTAAATAATGAAATATTACAGTGCATGCCGGAACCGTTAATTCCAAATACAGGTTTTGGCATAAATGTTGCGTGTAAACCATATTGTGCTGCAACAGCTTTTACAGCAACTCTAAATGTTGTAACATTGTCAGCAGTAGTCAAAATATCAGAATATTTGAAATCAATTTCATGCTGACCATCAGCAACTTCGTGGTGAGAAGCTTCAATATCAAAGTCCATTTCTTGTAATGTGCTTACGATATCAGAACGAACAGCTTCGCCTAAATCATCAGGTCCAACATCATAATAGCCTGCTCTATCGTGTGTTTTTGTAGTAATTTTGCCTTCATCATCTTTTTCAAATAAGAAAAATTCAGCTTCCGGACCAACATTCATAGAAAAACCAAGCTTTTGAGCTTCTGCCATAAGTCGTTTTAAGTTACATCTAGGACAACCTTCAAACGGTGTTCCATCTGAATTATAAATATCACAAATCAATCTTGCAGAATTTTTACCATCGTGTTCTTGCCAAGGAAGAATTTGGAATGTATTTTTGTCAGGATAGAAAAACATATCTGATGTTTCAATGTTTCTAAAACCTTTAATAGATGAGCCATCTAACATAATCTCATTATTAAGAACTCTATCAATATGTTCCGATGGAACGGCCATATTCTTCACTTGTCCGTTTATGTCAACAAATTGAAGTTTGATAAACTGAACATTATACTCAGTAATAAGTCTTTTGATATCGGCATCTGTGTAAGTCATGCCACTTAACGGCTGGTGATGAAATTCCATACGAATCCTCCATTCTTAATAATAACTATACGTGTTAACTACTCTCTATAACTCGTATTCACCTTTTGTATTACTTTTACTCAAAAATTTCATTTATTAGATTATATTATTTTTTGAAATTGGTCAATAGGTTTGATATTAAGATTATATTAAAAAAGATATTTGTTTATATTTATAAATTCTACATTTCCTATCCATGCTATAATACAACTATGTTAGAAAATAAAAATATATTAATAGGGATAACCGGTGGAATTGCAGCGTACAAGATATGCACACTTATCAGATTGTATAAAAAAGCAGGTGCAAATGTAAGAGTTGTAGTGACTCCGAATGCATTGAACTTTGTAACAAAATTAACTTTGCAAACTCTTTCCGGCAACGAGATTTACGTTGATAATTTTGAAATCAAAGAATATAAACCGGAACATATTGCACTAACGGAATCTGATATATTTGTAATCGCTCCGGCTAGTGCCAATACTATCGGGAAAATTGCAAACGGAATTTGCGATAACCTTCTGTTATCAACAGCTTGTGCTTTTTCAAAACCAATTTTATTGGCTCCTGCAATGAATAACAATATGTGGAACAATCCTTTTGTTCAAGAGAATTTGCAAAAACTTAAATCTAACGGTTACCATATTTTAGAACCAGAAACAGGATATTTAGCTTGCGGAGTTAATGCTGTTGGCAGAATGAAAGAGCCGGAAGATATTTTTGAAGCAACTTCAAAGATTTTTGCACAAAAACAAATTTTAAAAGGTAAAAAAATCCTGATTACTGCAGGTGGAACAAAGGAAAAAATCGACCCCGTCAGATATATTTCTAATTCTTCTTCCGGTAAAATGGGAATTGCACTTGCTGATAACGCTTATAATATGGGAGCAGAAGTCACATTAGTGTCCACTTTTGGAATCAATAAACCATATAAAAATGTTGTGACCGAAACAGCACTTGAGATGGCGAAATTTGTAAAAGAAAATTTTGCGAAACAAGATTGTGTAATTATGGCAGCTGCAGTTTCAGATTATAGAGTGGAAAATGTATCTGAACAAAAAATTAAGAAAAATAAAAATCACGATGATGTAATATTAAAACTTGTTGAAAATCCAGACATTTTACAAGAAATCTGTTCCGTAAATAAAAGTCAAACAAAAATTGTAGGTTTTTGCGCCGAGAGTGAAAATTTGTTGGAAAACGCTAAAACTAAGATTCAAAAAAAAGGATGCGACTATTTGGTCGCAAATGATATTTCAAGAAAAGATATCGGATTTAATGCTGATGAAAATGAAGTTTATATTATCAATAAAGCTTTAAATATTAAGCATATTGAAAAGGATACAAAAAATAATATAGCAAAGCGTATTCTGGAGGAAATTTTTGAATAAATACGAAATTGTCAGCAAAATTGAAAAATTTGCACCTCTTGAAACACAAGAAAAATGGGATTGTTCCGGTTGGGCAGTTGAGCGAGCTAACAATATAGAAGTAAATAAAATTTTGTTTGCTCTTACTGTAACTGACGCCATTGTAAAACAAGCAGAAGACAAGAAATGTGACATGATAATTTCTCATCATCCACTGTTTTATATTCCTTTTGAATACAAAGATATAAATATTTATTGCGCACACACAAATCTTGATAGAGCAGAAGGCGGAACAACAGATACATTGATTAGTGAACTTGGATTCCAAAAAACTGCTACTGATGATTTTGTAAGAATTGTGGAATTAGATGAGGCTATTACAGTTGAGGAATTAAAAAATAAGCTGTTAAAGATTTCACCAAAACTTAGATATATTAATAATTTGAATGCAAAAAAAGTTAAAACAATAGGCTTTTGTGCCGGCTCCGGTTCAGAATTTATAGGCGAAACAGATGCGTTTGTAACCGGTGATTTAAAATTCCATACGGCACTCGACGCTAAAAAAGTTGTATTTGATATCGGACATTTTGAGAGTGAAATTTTTGCGCCCAAAATATTGAAAGCAATTACCGGAGTTGGAGAAAAAGGAGTTATTGCAGATGAAAAAAGCCCTTTTATTTAGCTTAATATTTGCTTTTTCTGCTCTTGCAGTATTTGCTTACGAAACAATTATTATCAAATTTCCAGACAGAGAATTGTGGGTCAAGGCATATTACAAAAAAATCGGCAATGAGGCAATTTTGCAGTATGTACCAAAAGGGCAGGCAAGCAACAACTGGAATAAAACTATTGTTGTCCATTCTTATAAGCATTCAACTTATCCTATAAATGTATTTTTATCAAATAGTTCTGCCAAATTGATTAAAACTAATCCGACTTCCGGTTATAAAACTTTGAGATTAACTCCTGATGATGCAATACTGGGACGCTGTACTCAAAATTATGGCAAAGTTCAGGCGCAATGTGAGTTTTATCGTGTAACACGAGGGTACGAAGGGATTGTTACGATTCACTATATGAATAAAAACAAAGATGATTTTATGGCGAATTATAATCAGTGGTACAACATAATAAAACGCACTAAGCTTTATAACAGCTATTATCGAGATGAACGTATGTTGGATAAAGCTGAATATTTTGAACTGTAAAGTTTTTGTTAATTTTCTATTTTCTATTTTCAATTTATTAATCCCTTCTCTTCTTTTCTTTTTGCTTGTTTTTATGTATAATCAAGGCAGAAACGGAGAAAAATAATGAGTAAATATTTATTGGAAGTAGGTGTTGAAGAATTACCATATAAATTTATACCAATGGCAATTTCTCAATTAAAAAGCGGATTTGAAACATTTTTAAATAACAGTAATGTGAAATTCGATAAAGTTAACGTTATGGCAACTCCTAGAAGACTTGCTGTAATCGTTGAAGGACTTGCGACTTCTCAACCTGATGTTGAAAAAGTTGTTAAAGGTCCTATCGCAAAAGTTGCATTTGATGAAAATAATAATCTAACTAAAGCCGGTGAAGGTTTTGCAAAGAAAAACGGTGTAACCCCTGATGAACTTTATGTTGAAGACAATTACCTTCACGCAAAAATTTCTATCAAAGGCAAAAATACAAAAGATTTATTACAAGAAAATGTTCCTGTAATCTTCTCTAAACTTCAAGGTCCACATTTTATGAGATGGGGAAACAATGATGTTAAATTTTCTCGCCCAATTAGATGGGTACTTTCAATTTTAGACAATGAAGAAGTTAAGATTACGATTATTGATAAAGAATCATCTAACATCACTAACGGTCACAGATTTTCTAAACAAAATATTGTGATTAATAACCCTGATGAATACATTGAAAAACTAAGAGATGCGAAGGTTATTGTTAACCAGGATGAAAGAAAAGAACGTATTATAGAATTAACTAAAGCAGAAGCTGATAAATTAGGTGCAATCACAAAAATTTCTGACGATTTGTTAGAAGAAGTTACATTTATTTGCGAATATCCTGTAGCAGTTACTTGTAATTTTGACGAAGCATTTCTTACAATTCCGCAAGAAGTTGCTGTTACCGTTATGGAAACTCATCAGAGATATTTTGCTTTATACCAAAAAGATAATGGTAAATTAATCAACAAATTTGTTACAATTACAAACTATATCGGTAATGAATTTGAAAACATTAAAGCCGGCAATTTAAGAGTCATTAAAGCAAGACTTGATGATGCAGTATTTTTCTTTAATGAAGATACTAAAAAACCGCTTGAAGCATATGTAGAAAACTTGAAAGGTATGACTTTCCAAAAAGGCATGGGTTCAGTTTACGATAAAACTCAACGAATTGTAAAACTTTCTGAAAAAATTGCAAGCGATTTAGGTGTAAATCGTCCTTCAATCAAAAGAACAGCAGAGCTTTGCAAAGCAGATTTAGCAACAAATCTTGTGTTTGAATTTACAGAATTGCAAGGTTTTATTGGTGCTGATTATGCAAGAGTATCAAAGGAAGCTCCTGAAGTTGCAGAAGGTATTAAAGAACATTATTTCCCACTAAACGCTGACAGTGAAACTGCAAAATCTATAGAAGGTCAAGTTGTTGGTATAGCTGATAAAATGGATACAATTTGTGCAGTATTTGTATCCGGCAAAAAACCAACCGGCTCATCTGACCCGTTAGGTGTAAGACGTGCCGCATTAGGTGTTATCAAAACCGTTTTGGAACACAATTTAAAATTGGATTTATCAAAACTTATTGATGAAACCTTGGAACTACTTCCGGTTAAGGCTGATGTAAAAAAAGATGTGGAAGAATTCTTTGTTCAAAGATTAATTATTTTCTTAAACAGCGATTATTCTAAAAACGTATTAGAAGCATGCTCTAGCATAAATCCTTGCACAGACTTAGCTGATTACTTGAAAAGAGTTAAGGCTGTTTCTGGTGGTGTTGATGAAAAATTAATCGAAAATGCTAACAGAGTTTTGAGAATTTTGAAAGAAGAAGCTGGCGAAGTTAAGCCGGAATTGTTTGTAGAAGATGCTGAAAAAGCATTGTATCAAGCAGTTCAGAGTGTAAGCTTTGATGGAGATTACGCAAAATACTTAAAAGATTTAACAAAAATAAATCCTGCAGTTACAAAATTCTTTGATGATGTTCTTGTTATGGATAAAGATGAAAAAATTAAAAATAATAGATTGGCACTATTGAAGAGTTTGAAAAATAAGTATATAATACTAACAGATTTCTCTAAATTGTAAAAAATTGTAACAACTTTCTTCTAAAAGGTCAATTTTTACCTTTAGGGGACTTTATAAAAATACAAGTGAAGGTAGTAATAAAGCTAAAAGAGGTCGTTATGTTCAACCTAAAATTTTTAAAGTCACTTAAACAGGCAATAGATACAAAAGCGAACTTATTAACATTTGCAAGTTCACAAAGACAAGCAAATGCAGATTATATAGAGTCGTTGTCAAGCAACGAACTAAAAATCAAAGCTGACGAACAAAGGCTGGAAGCAATGGTCAGACAACAATTGAAGGAGGAATTTCCAAATATAGAAAAGAGTTCTTCATACGACTTATTGGTTGACGCAGTCATCCACAATTACAAGTCAAAACAGCTTCAAGCCACCGATGATGCAGAAATTAAATAGCGTTATCACAAATTTAAAAGATATAATCGCTCATTGCTAAAAGCAATGAGCGATTTATAATTTTATTATAACTACGATATGATGAATTATATCACATCTTTACAACAACTTTACCAACGATTTTACCTTGAATTGTTTTGATATTTTTATCAAATAATATATTTGCCCAACCTAGTTTATTTATATAATCTAAAACTGCAAAGCGTCTTGCTTCCATTGAACAATCATTGATTTTTACCACAAATACATCTTTTTTCTCCAAATTTAAGACAACGCAAAGCCCGCCGGCTCCAACTTTTGCAATCAAATTGTCACTTTTTTGAATAATTTCTGTATCAAGTCTATTCTCGCCACCAAATATGTACGGATTATTTTTTATGGCGCTAATTATTTTATCGTATTTCAAAAGATTCATATATCCGATAAGCATGTTATAAAGCGGCATGCTTAAAATAGGAACTCCACAACCATCTGTTGTCATCGGATAATTTTTTAAAATCTCACACATGCTATTTATTCTATTTTTAACCGCAATCTGTAAAGGATGGTTTGGTTCGTCATAATAATGCATATCCCAGCCATTAATCTTACACACAACCAAAAAACCAATGTGCTTGCCGGAACAATTGTTATGAATTTCGCTCGCTTTTTCATTCCTTAAAAGCATTTTATCCTGCATACTCCTAGCCAGCGGAGCATGAATTCCACACTTAAGCAATTTTTCATCAATATCATATTTTTTCAAGATTTCTCTTGCGATTTTTATATGACATTCTTCTCCGGCATGAGAACCGCAGCACAAAGCAAGTTCCTCTTCAGTTAAATCAGGAGCGCAATCAGTGAGTAAAGTCGCTTGCAATGGTTTAGCACAAG
The DNA here is from genome assembly GCA_900549855.1 of uncultured bacterium. GTDB lineage: Bacteria > Cyanobacteriota > Vampirovibrionia > Gastranaerophilales > Gastranaerophilaceae > CAG-196. The sequence continues at coordinate 15,312 of URPS01000043.1, forward strand.
AACGAAGATAATACGGATTGTTATCATTTGGATTGCCATCAGAAAATCTGTAGCAAGTTCCCTCATGAAATTCTTCAACTAATCCATCACGTATATATTCTATTCGCATAGCCTACTGCTCTTCTACACCAGTTGAAGTCGAATCAGATTCTTTATGCTCTTTGATAAACTTAAGTATAGCATCCATTTTTTGGCGCAAAATTTCGTTTTCTTCTTTAAGTTTAGCATTTTCTACTCTAATATCATATTTTTCTTTTTCCATCGCAATTGTAGGAATGTCAGAAGGATTTAATGAAAATCTTTTTCCGGCTTCTTCTTTCATAAACATAATACTTTTTACATCACGTTCTGCTATAAAGCCCATTTGAACCATTAATTCGGCAATAAATACGTGTTTTCCGGCATCATTCATCTCTTGTTGCTTATTCAGAACTTCATCCAATTGCTCAATTGTCATTTTGCCTGCACGAATAAAATACTCACCTGTTCTGTATTTACCCGCAATGAACCCTGCAATTGCGCTAACTGAATTTGGAACCTGATTTGAAAAGAATCCTGAGGTTTTACAAAACATAAATGCCTTTGCAATTTCTTCCATTGTTAAGTTATTTTCAATCGCAATTTCTACAAGCGACATGCCTTTTGAACAACAATTCATAAAAGAATATATCATCTCATCATATTTTGATTCTTTAGTTAAAAGTTCATTCTGACCCACATCGGAAAGTGCCGGACGGTAAATATGGAACAACTCGCCTTGGTGAACATCCAAGAACTCGTTACTTAAATATGTATTCAAATCATTTGAAAGATTTAAAAAGATTGTTTGCTTAATCCAAAGAGGAAACGCAAGCATTTTTTCCATAAAATCTATAAATAAACTATTGCTCATGAAATATACCCTTCTTTTATATGATGAACTTATGAGTATTATAGCATAATATGTTATAAGTTAGAACATGTAAAGGACACTTAATTTATGGGCATGGATGGTTTATCAATTGCAAATACCGGCATAGTGAAAGAATCTACCTCTGCTGAACTTGCAAACAAGACAGAACAGGCCGTTCGTTCGGATGCCCTAAATGATTCCCAGCAAGTCCAAAACCTTGGTGTAAACCAACGGGTAAGACGTAAAAATGATGAAGATGAAAATTCCGACAAAAAACAACAAAATCCCGAACAAGAAGAATTTCAAGATGGATTGGTAGAAAATAAGTTAGAAGAAGCGCTTGATGAAGATGAAGATCTTGATGTAGAAGATATAGAGAACCCAAATAAAGATTTTTATGTTAAATTAAATGTAAAAGATGATATAATAGAATTATATGACAGTGCGACTGATAGGTTAATCGAAACAATATCCGGAAATGAGCTCGGAGAATTAGTACAAAAGCTGAACATGGCTTCCGGAATTTTCGTAAATAAGAAGGTGTAAATGCCGCCGGTAAATCCATATAACAAGTACATAAAACAATACCAGACAAGCAATATTAATACCGCAACGCCGGAAAAATTAATGATATTGCTGTTTGACGGCGCATTACAATTTCTACAAAAAGCAAAAACTGCAATAAGTGAAAACAACCTTCAAGAACGTGCAAAAAATATTGAAGGCGCTAGAAAAATTATTAGAGAACTCATGCGTACCATTGATTTGGAAAACGGTAATGATGTTGCGAAAAGACTTTTCAAATTATATAACAAAATGGCGATGAACTTGATTAAAGCTAACGTTCAGCGTAACGCTGCTAAGATTGACGAAGTTATTGAAGATATAAGCAACATTAGGTGGGGATTTCAAAAAGCAATTGAAATCCAAAACGGAACAACCACATTAGAAGAAGTTATGAAAGAAATGCCGCCACAAGATACACCGGAACATCCAGCTCTGAAGGAGGATGACGAAAATGCAGGATGAAAAACAATTTGAACAATTAATGATGCAATATACTCAACTTAAAAACGGTTCAGAAGATATCGCAAGAATGATTGATAACGAAGATTTTGACAATGCAATTACCATGATTAAGAATCGTGAACAATTGTTCTTGAGTTGCAAGTGCATGCGTAAATACTTAGAACTAACACCTGTTCAGCAAAAAGAATTAGAAACATTGCTCGATGAAATTAGAGAACAAGAATTAAAAAACATGAAAAAATTAGAACAGGGAATGGATGCTGTTCAATTGGAATTAAAAAAGAGCCAACAATCACAAAAAATTCAACAAGCGTATGATTTTAATGCTGACCAAAGCGGAAACATTTTGAATATCCAAGAATAATTGGAAATTTGGCGCTGGTATAGATTTTACCCTCGCCACTTGCAGGGAGAAACGTAAAATACGCTAGCTGAAAGCTATACAGAAGTGCCGTCATTGCGAGAAAATCTGTGATTTTCGTGGCAATCCATATTGGCTAACAATGATTTCCCTACTGGCAAGCCCACCCTTCCCTCTCTGTCACTAACGTGACATCTCTCCCGCTCAATGGATGTTG
>URPS01000044.1 GCA_900549855.1 uncultured bacterium
TGGGCATGAAGAGACTCGAACTCCCACGCTTTCGCACTAGTTCCTAAGACTAGCGTGTCTACCATTCCACCACATGCCCATCTATTTAGTTGTCACAAGTTTTAATATAACAAGCTCAATATTTTTTGTCAAATACTTATTATTAACTTTTTATACTATAAAAATCTTTATCTTATAAAAAGTCCTTTCATTGTCTTAAACTACACTTGTAATCTCTCTTAATATTCTATATAATATTTTAGTTAGTGTTTAAATAAGATGCACAATAAAGGAGAGATTTATGCTTAAAAAACATTCAATGCTAAAATCATTGTTTGCAGCTTTTTGCGCTATGATTTTATCATCTCCGGCTTTTGCGGGAGAAGCTTCTCTTGTAGTTCCTAACATCAAAGCGGAAAACCCTTTCAGTTACAATTTACTTGTAATCGGACTTATTGTTTCCGTAATTGGTGTTGTATTCGGACTTATAGAGTTTCTTAAAGTAAAAAAAGTTGATGTTCACGAAGCTATGAACGCTGTTGGAAACACAATTTTTGAAACATGTAAAACATATTTGGTACAACAAGGAAAATTCCTTATTGCGCTAGAAGTTCTAATCGGACTTTGTATTGCATTCTATTTTTGGTTTTTACAAGGAATGCCACTTAAATCAGTTTTAATCATCCTAGGATGGTCTGTATTAGGTATTTTAGGTTCATATCTTGTTGCTTGGTTTGGCATCAGAATGAACACCCTTGCAAACTCAAGAACTGCATTTACCGCACTAAAGGGAAATCCTTTAAATATTCTAAATATTCCTCTTAAAGCAGGAATGAGTATTGGCGTTTTACTTGTATCTATTGAATTAATCATGATGCTTGTAATTCTATTATTTGTTCCTGGAGAACTTGCAGGTGCTTGCTTTATCGGTTTTGCTATCGGTGAATCACTTGGTGCTTCTGCTCTTCGTGTTGCAGGTGGTATTTTTACAAAAATTGCGGATATCGGTTCTGACTTGATGAAAATACAATTCGGCATCAAAGAAGATGACCCTCGTAACCCAGGTGTTATCGCAGATTGTACCGGTGATAATGCCGGTGACTCTATCGGACCTACAGCTGACGGATTTGAAACCTATGGTGTAACAGGTGTTGCGCTTGTTAGTTTTATCCTTCTTGGTGTTTTCAAAGACTACCAAGTACAATTATTAGCTTGGATATTCACTATGAGATTCTTGATGATTATCACATCAGTAATTGCATACTGGATTAATGGCGGAATAACAAAAGCATTTATGGCTAATGCCAAGAAATTCGATTTTGAAGCACCTCTAACAAGTCTTGTTTGGATAACTTCAATTTTATCAATCATAATGACATTCTGTGTAAGTAATTTCTTACTAAAAGACATGGGCGAAAATTTATGGTTAGTTTTATCTATCATAATTTCTTGCGGTACATTAGGTGCAGCTCTTATTCCGGAAGCAACTAAAGTATTCACCAGTCCTAAAGCTAAGCACACTCACGAAGTTGTTGTAGCATCTAAAGAAGGCGGCGCATCCTTAACAATCCTTTCCGGTATTGTTTCCGGTAACTTCTCCGGTTTCTGGATTGGCGCAATCGTTGTTCTACTAATGGGATTAGCTTATTTTGCAAGTCAATACATTCCAAACGAAGTAATGATTTATCCATCTGTATTTGCATTTGGTCTTGTTGCATTCGGTTTCTTAGGTATGGGACCTGTAACAATTGCAGTAGACAGTTATGGACCTGTTACGGACAACGCTCAATCTGTTTATGAATTATCTTTAATAGAAGAAATTCCTAACGCAGCAGAAGGTATCGAAAAATATTACGGCTTCAAACCTGATTTTGAAAACGCTAAAAAATACTTAGAAGAAAACGATGGTGCCGGTAATACATTTAAAGCGACTTCAAAACCTGTTCTTATTGGTACAGCAGTAGTTGGTGCTACAACAATGATTTTCTCATTGATTTTGGTAATAAAAGAAACATTAGGCATTCAACCTGAAATGATTTTAAACTTGCTAAATCCTTACACATTATTAGGATTTATTGCAGGTGGTGCAGTTATTTACTGGTTCTCCGGTGCTTCTATGCAAGCTGTTACAACCGGTGCATATTCTGCTACTGAATACATCAAGAACAATATTAAACTTGGTGAAGCTGATGATAAATGTGCAAATCTTGCAAACTCTAAAGAAGTTGTTAAAATTTGTACTCAATACGCACAAAAAGGTATGTATAATATCTTTATCGCACTATTTGGCTTTGCTCTGGCTCTTGCTTGTTTATCAGCTCCGGTTGGTGAAGATGCGGCTCCTGTATCATTCTTTGTAAGCTACCTAATCGCAATTGCCGTATTTGGCTTATTCCAAGCTGTATTTATGGCTAACGCAGGCGGTTGCTGGGATAATGCAAAGAAAATCGTAGAAGTTGATATGGATGAAAAAGGTACCGAGCTTCATGCTGCGACAGTAGTTGGCGATACAGTCGGTGACCCATTCAAAGATACATCTTCTGTTGCAATGAACCCAATTATTAAGTTCACAACTTTATTTGGTTTATTAGCAATGGAAATTGCAATCAACCCTACTTTCAAAGAACACGCTAAGATTGCAGGCGGTGTATTGTTAATTATTGCACTTTTGTTCGTAATTCGTTCATTCTACGCAATGAGAATTCCTAATAAAAGAAAATAATACATAATGTGAAAATGGCGGCGCTCAAAGAGCGCCGCCATTTTTTATACCTTTTAACTTAAAACATTAAATCATCAAAGCACCTTCCAACAAATCCAGATGGTCATCAAGAAGGAATTCTGCAAAATCTTTTGTATCAACTTGCGCTGCAACAATAGACATCAAATCTTCCGGTAAAATTGAAATCATATCTATCATAGTTTCTTTTTGCAAATTAATCATTGGTTTAACCATTTCTGTTTTCATCATCGTAGAAAGCATATTAACATATGTTTCGTTGCTGAATAATTGCAAATATTCAGGCTTTTGCTTTGTCAATTGGAATGTCAATTGTCTTTGAACATCAGGATCAATTGATGACATGAAATCTCTGTATTTATCAATTGGTAAAGATTCTATACTTTTAACAAATTCACCGTAATTTACTTCTTCTGAAGGCTGTCCTGTAACACCTTCAACAAATTTTTGGATAACTTCGGGAGGCATTGCTTTCAATTGATTAATAACATCATATTTTTCTAATTTTTCATTCTGGAAGAATTCTGACAAATCATCCTCTGTAAACATCATCACAATGTCTTGAAGAGGAAATGCTGCTTGTATAACATTTACAAGTTCTTCAATATCAACTTCCATAAGCATTGATAAAAGTTTATCTTGAGTAAAAAAGTACAAGCCCATTAACAAGTCTTCTTGATCTAACATTGGAAGTACCATTTGACGAGTTCTATCATCCATATTATGAAGAATTACAAACTTGTTTTCTACATCTGTTAGCTTAAAAATCTTGATTAATTTTTCAGGAGAATTATACATTTCTCTTGCATAATTAACAGCTTGAGTATTACCTTGAGCAGCTTCTGCTTCAATAATTTCATCAACAGTTTTTAAGCCATAGTCTTGAACCATTCTGGAAGATGTAATGTTCAGACGTTCTGCAAATAATTTCATATTTGTATCTAAAACTATTGACATAAACTCTCCTGTAATTTCACTCTCTTATATATAAAGTATATTCTTAATAAATAATTGCCTTTTTTGTAACAAATTGTTACACATTTTAAATAATATGATATAATAGCCATATGAAACGGATTATTTTTATTTTAGCATTATTTTTATCATTCTTAAACCCTGCATTTGCAGCCAGCGCAATTTCTAAAAAGGAATACACTGTATCTGCAGCCGATGGGTTTACCATAAAATCTACATTAGAATACAAGCGTGTAAAGGGACAAAAAGAATATCCGACAGTCGTTTTACTTCATTCTCTGGGTTACTCTTCTGAATGGTGGGAAAGTTTACCGAATGATTTAATGAATAGCGGGTACGCTGTTTTAATGATAGATTTGCGTGGACACGGAAAAAGTGTTTACAATAGAAAACTCGTAAGAACTTCTTGGAATAACTTAACCAACAAGGCTTATGCAAAATATCCGGATGATGTAATAAAAGTAATTGAACAAGTAAAATCCGAAAACAGCAAGACAGTATTTTTTAACAAATGGGCATTTGTAGGTTCTGATATTGGCGCCAGCACTGCCGTTTTGGCAGCGGAAAAGATTTCTTACAAGCCTAAAACAATTGTCTTGTTATCACCAGTTGTGCAAGCAAAAGGCTTATATATACCTGTTAGTTTAGCGAATCTTAGTCACATAGACTTTTTCTCAATATCAGGTACTAACGATACAACAGGCAAACAATCTGAAGAGTATTTAAAAAGATTTTCTCAGTCTACATTTGCGATCTATACTTCTGAATCAAAATCAAACGGAATGTTAATGCTTAAAAATGACAAATCTTTATCCAAAATTATCACTTCTTGGATAAAAGAATATCTATAATTTTGCGCTACCTTCTTCTTGCATTTTCTTCAGAGCTTGTTTTGTGCCGTCAAAATTTCTGCATAGCTTTACTACAAATTCAATTGCCGCTTTATCCTGCCTGATTGCATCTTTTAGCTTATAAATATCAGCAAGTTGCAGTTCTCTGGTATCAGAAGTTTCAAACAAATACTTTTTAAGAAGTTTTTGAGAATCTTCATCCATGCCGGCGATATTATGCTTAAAAGCAAACCAATTGTAAAAATGGTAAATGAAATAGTACTTATTAATACTGCCTTTTGATAAAACAAACATCTCATCTGTTTTAAAACTGATTTTCTTATCCACTGCAAGAGAAAGATAAAGCGCTTTTGTCCCTTTTGCAGGATAAATAAAACCTTCATTTTCTCCTATCGGATTAAGCAAATTAGCGGCTTTATTTATAAAATAGACATTTGTTCCATGATATTTTATATATTCTAAAATACGTTCCGGAGAATAATCACAACTTTTAAGAATTCCATTCATCTCATTTTCCAGTTGAAGTTTTTCATTATCGGCAAGCGTGTTCAAATCAATTGAACAACCGCCATAATAATGACGCTTTCTCTTGGAAGAATTTTTCACTCCCAATGTCTTTGAAAGCTGATGTCTTAAGATTTTTTCCTGAATAGATAATATACTATATAATAAATTTTTAAACAGTTTCATATTTTCCTTCTATATCTTGAACTTGTTTTTCTGCAGCAAAGCATAAGCCTTTTGTATGTTCTCTGTTTTCTTTTAATTTTGTTACAAAATCTTTATTTACAACTTCGCAAATAAATACGAATGAACTATCTGAGCAAGTTGCTGTCAAGTCTATTAAAGATTTTAAATCATAAGACCTGATAATAGTAGTTAAATTTGATCTTAAATGCTTAAAAGAAGGATTATCAATAATTACTTTGATTGCATCTGCGCCATATTTTTTTATAGCTTTATGAATACCTTCTTCTTTGATATTTGCTGCGATAACCTGTATATTATTATTCAATGTAGAAACTTCCTCTTGAACTGCATCGACTTTCTTATTTTTCACTTTTGAATTAGTCTTTGCTTCTGATTTAATTGGTTGTTTTTCAATGCCTGATACATATTTTCTTGACTCTGCAAAAGAATTTTGGAATGCTACAGTTTTGTGTTCAGGAGTCTTAGTTTCTACCGGTTTGTTAGCATTCTCTTTTACAACATTATTTTCTCTTTTTTGATTATATTCAACAACTTTTTCCTTAATTTCATTCAACTCAGGATTAGTTTCCAATTGTTTATTAACGCCTTGTGTAACTTCCTTATAATCAGAATACTTTTTAGCATCAGCTTGCCAATTGCTTATAAATTCTGCTTTTTCATCATTTGTCATATTTACGTTATTAAGAGCACCGGAACCAATACCTTTAGCAGTTGCTGTATAGTAATCCGGTTTCATTGTGTCTAATAAAGCTTGTTCCTCAGCAGTTAAAGCTTCACCACGTTTTTGTTTTGCCAATGCTATTTCATAATTATCTCTATCCTTAACATAATCTGTCTGATATGCTTTTACAGCATTTGCGGATTTTTGTTCCATAAAAGTTTGAGTATAACCTTCAAGAACATCACCATTAACATCGTCGCCAATTTCTTTATAATCCGCAATTATATTCTTTGTTACAGAATATTCTGCATAATCAGCTGTTGCAGTTCTTTCTTCCGCATTACACCTTGTTGCAAGTACCGTTTTTGCACCATATTGCAAATCTTTTGAATCTAAAATAACAAGAGAATTGACTGCTGTTTTAGAATCACATTGAGCAGTTATATCAACAAAACGACCTTTTCTTATATGGTTATGCCTGTTGCGAATTTTAATTTCTGCGGCAACTCTTTCTGATTTTGGTAAATTTTTAACTTCTTCAAGTTCTGCACGCATTTGTTTTTCATCAGCCAACCTGTGCTCTTTAATTATGCGTCTTTGCTCTTTGCTTGATTTTTTATCAAAATCTTTGCCAAAATTCTCTGTAAAATCGCCCATAGCTTTTTCAAACTCTTGCGGAGTTTTAAATTCACCATTATTCAAAGACTCTGCTAAAATTTGTGCAAAGGATGTAACGATTTCTTCTATATCAGCCTTTTTAGAAATCTTTCCTTGTTCTTGTAACTCGTTAAATTTTTCAATAGAGGTTTTGATTGCCATAACAACCCTATTTTTTTGTTGTGGAGTAAGCTTATCAAAATCATCTTTTGTCATGCCGGTAACTCGTTCTATCAGCCCTTTTCTTAACATCTTTTTGATATCAATATGTTCGGACGGAGTGTTTTCGATAGTTGCTTCCATTGCTTTTCTGCTCATACCTTTTTGAGTTTTGACAGATTGTACAGAATTTTTTGTATTCTTTTTTTCTAATTTATCAACCGGAGCTTCTGTTTCACATTCAATTACGGGGGTTGTGTCTTTTTTAGCAGCAACTTGATTTTTGGTGTCAGTTTCTTGTACACCTAAAATTTCTGTTTTTATGAAATTTTTAATACCACTTAAAAAGCTCATAATTTATCCTCGTTATATATAAAAAGTATTTATTACTATAAAAATTGACTAAGTATTAAGATTTGTAACTTTTTATATAAACAAGGCGGCTGCAAATAAATTTGCAGCCGCCTTGTTTGCTATAAATATTTTAAGCTATACTTCTTGTTTTTCTTTTTGAGATTCTTGATATTCTGCTATAAGCATTTGTTTTTCACTATAAGCTAAGTTTAATTTTTGGATATCTTCTTCTTTTAATTTTCCAGCTTGAGCAAGATCATGTGATAAATGTTTTCTTGCAACTGTTGGCAAAGAATTTAAAAAGAATAATGGGTTTGCAACTCTTGAAACATATTGTTTAAGTTTTTCTTGTAAAAGAGTTGATTTTGCAAAATATTTATCAATTAAATTTAATTTATCTCTGTTAGTAGTAGCAGTTTCAAATTTTTCTTTTAATTTTTCTGCATTTAAATTTTCTACTGCTGATGAAACACTCTTATCTACTTTGAAAACTGTTTTTTCTTCTGTTGTTGAGATTTTAGATTTTAAATTTACTAATTTTGTAGAATCAACAGATTTTTTAGAAGTAAAACCTAAATCAGCATTGTTTGAAGCAGAATCTTCTGAACGTTTAGCAGGAGCCTTTAATTCAGCATCGCTACCGGTTTTAACTGTTGTGTAATTGCCGTTTGTAGCTTTATCCATTGCAGTGTTGAATTGTTCTTTTACTTCCGGAGTAAATGTTTCAGGATGGTTTTCTACGTATGTGTTAACGTTGTTTAATACATCTCTGTAGCTTGGCATTTCATAAGCATCTCTGTTTAATTCAGCCATATGAGCTTCTTTAAACATTTTAGAAAGCTTATCATTCAATTGAGTACCAATAAATTCACCTGATTGACCGGCTGTAACATAGTTTTCATATTCAACTAATACTTGTTTTTCTTCTTCTGTTAAATTAGGTTCAACACCTTCAGCCTTAGCTTTATCAACTTTTGCTTGAACAGCTTTTAATGCGTCACCGTTTTGTACAAACCATTGTTTATAAGCTTCTTTAGATTTTGCATGAGAAGCTTCACGGTTTTCTTCTGTTTGAATAGCAACAAACATCGTATTCATTTCTGTTGCTTCTTCTGGACTCATAACATTTCCGTTTACATCAGGAGTTGTCGTTATTTGTTTATTTAATTCAGGATCTAACATTACTGTTGCGAAATTTTGGCTTTGTTCTTTTGTTTGGATAGAAGCATTAATTGCTTGAGAAGCTTTTTTTCTATTTTCTACAAACAAGTTTGGTAACAAATATGCAAAATAAACCGCTTCTTCTTCAGGAGAATTAATTAACATTCTTCCAAATGTACGCATTTCTTCAGCTTTTTTATCTTCTTCTGATAATGGTTGACCTTTTTTATGTCCAGGTCCATCTGCTTTATATCTTAAATTATCAATGCTTTTACGTAGTTCTGTTTTTCCGAATTTATAAATAGCCTCTTTTATTTGTTCTGGAGATGTATTTTTAATAGTTGCGCCTTTTGGTAAACAACCAGCTGCAACCAATCTGTCCATTAAAGAATGTTTTGTTTTAAGATTCTTTTGAGCTTCTTTAAACCCTTCAATAGACCATTTTGTAGATATCGCTACAAAATATTCATTTGCAGTTTTTGCAACTTTAGCTACATCCAATTTACCGTCTTTTGTCATAGAATCTTTAACTGCTGCATCAAAAGCTGCTTCATAGGCTTTTATAGCTGCTTTTTTTTCTTCTGAAGTCATAACTTTTAAAGCTTCTTCTTTTGATTGACAAAGAGCTTTTAAAACTGGATTTTGCTTTAGTTGTTCTACAGTAATTCCATATTTTTTATATTTTTCACAGACTTTTTCTAAAATCTTATCAATTGCTAATGATATATTTTTCTCAACTTTAACTTCTTTTTCAGTACCGTCATAGATAGAATTTGTTGTTGAAGCAGGAGTTGATGCAACAGCAGTATCATTTGTTGTTGTAACAGCTATTGGCTGTTTCTTTTCAATATTATTATTTGTAATTATACTCATATCTGTCATCTTACATACCTCACATATAAAAAGTATTTAAGAATCCAGTAATTTCAACACTTTTAAAAATTGTTACATTTGTTTACATTTTTCAGCTTTATATATCAAATTTTATATTTTTCAGGTTTAATATTGATATAAGTGGAACCCAATTAAAATTTATAAAGGAGTGTGTGTATGATTAAACCGATTATGGGGAATTCTGTAGTTAAAAAGACTGTATTAGGCGCAATGATGGCAGGTGCTGTTATGGCAGGAGGTGCTGCTACAAAAAGTAACAATTCTAATACTAATATTCAGCGTACAGAAATCAGCAAAGAAGCTGCTGAAGCGTCAAAAACATTAGCTGTTACAAACGTAATGAGTCCGCAGCAAGTTGGACCTGTTAGATACAAGGCACTTGATAAAAAAGTTATAGCTAGATCAGAAAACGCACAAGAAGTAACTAATAACACAAAATTCGTGAACGATACATATAATACATATGGAACATTCGCTGCCACAGCATTGTTACAATTCGTATTGGATAATGATGTTTTAGAACGTACTACTAAAGACTTCCAGAAAACAGTAGATAAGAAATATGCAGAAATGGCTGATTTGGCAGAGAAAACTAAAGACATGGATGCAAATATGAGATTGGTACTAGTTGCATTAGGCAACGAAACAGCATTACTTAGTAAAACTGGTGTAGAAAAACTTGGTGCAGAAGTAAAAAAAGGAGCCGAACAAGTTTTGGCAGCTCTGGATGGCAACAATGGTGGTGACTTGTACGCAAAGAGATTAACAAATATTATAAACCTCTCTTCTAACGGCGTAAAACCAACTTACGAACAAGTATCTGATGCAATTGATAAGACTTTTAACGAAATGTATCCAAAACATCCGGAACTAAAAAAAGAATACGAAGATAAAGTTAGTATTTTTTCTGCAAAAATGGGACCAAACAATACTACAGAAAAGAAAGCCAAAATCCTTGCATATAAATTCTATGTTATGGACAGTATCATAATGGAAAATGTTAACAAAAACGTAGGACTTAGCAAAGATAAGGATTATATGAAAATGTATAATACTAATTTTGTTCAAGGATGCAAACCGGAATAAAAAGTTTATAGATTTTTTAAATTCAAGGGAACGGGCTCATCCTAAAAGGAAGAGCCCGTTTTGTTGTAATAATATCAGATGTTCACCATCATAACGTCATTACGAGCGGAAGCGAAGTAATCCAGTCATCAAAATAATAAATAGGGTTAAAAAGAGTAGATTACCACGTCACTACCGTTCCTCGCAAAGACTTTGTACTTTTTAATGACACAGTTTTTACTGCATAAAGACAGCTCTAACATAATAATTTTCGTCATTCATCAATTTGGCTTTTAGTTCTTCAAACATGCCGGATTTTTGAATTATCTGTGCAGCTTTTTCTCTTACAGTATACTCATTTTGTGCAATAGAACGTTTTAAAAGACTTTCTAACGTCGTGAAATCCACCTTGTCATAAAAATTCTTCAAACTTTCCAAGCACCAATAGAGCTTAAATAATTGTTTATTTATAACGTATTTTTTATCCCTAAAAATAAATTTATCCAGTTCATCTAAAGCATCTATTGTGTAACTTACCAAAAAATCAACATAATCTGATACAAATTGCGAATTCTTATCAAGATATACAACACTGTCCACTATCAACCTGCAAATATTTGCGTTTATATCAATCGTCGCATCCGCAAAAACTTTCGGCGATAATTGTGTAAAATATTCACCGACACAATTATTTGCTGAAATCAATTGAAAAATCTTCATAGCTATTGCTTCTCGAATTTTTCCATCACATCCTGTTAAATTTTTCAGCAATGCTTCTGCATCTTCTTTTGATTTTACGTAATCAAACTTAAGCGCTGCAATTTGTTTTTGTGGAATGTTGCCGCTATCAAGCAAAGCTACGAGTTCATTATGACTAAAATCTTTTCCACAAAGTTCATAAGCCTGCTCAAAATTTGTATCTAAATCTTTATAAAAACCTGTATTCAAATTCTTAATCCTTTTATTGTATGACTATATTCTAACATAATGTATAATGAATTCACTCATAAAAATAGTTTTAATGTATGATAAGGAATTTTAAAATTCATGTATAATAATTCATAGGAGAACTATCATATGAGTATATTTGAAAATTTTATGAATAAATTATGTGCTTTTGAAAAAGAACCTCAAAAAATTGGACTATCACAATTTAAGGATGCACCTATTATTGAAAAATCAGAACCTTCTATCAAAAACAAAAATGTAAAACTCTCTGATTTGATGCGCAGAGCTAGCTAAAAATTGCTATAGAATTTTTAATTTTCGCACACATTAAATTAAGTCTTAATATTTCGTAAAGAATACTTTTTTATAATTTACTTTAGGTATAAAATAGAGATATTCCAACGATTACGAATTAAGAAAGGACTTTTTAAATGGTGCTTGAAATGACTTACCCACAGCTGGAACGAGCTGTTAACCCTACTCACGATATTAGACTATTTTCAGGACGTTCCAATCCAAAATTAGCACAAGAAATTGCCGATTATTTAGGTACAACAGTAGGACCTATGGTAATTAAAAACTTTGCAGACGGTGAGATTTATGTTCAAGTAAAAGAAAGTATCCGTGGTGATGATGTATTTATCGTTCAACCACTTTGTAATCCTGTTAACGAAAACCTTATGGAATTGTTAATTATGATAGATGCTTTCAAAAGAGCAAGCGCCAAGACTATCACAGCAGTAATTCCTTACTACGGTTATGCAAGACAAGACAGAAAAACTTCCGGCAGAGAAGCAATTACAGCAAAGCTTGTTGCTGATTTATTGACAACAGCAGGCGCAACAAGAGTTCTTGCAATGGACTTGCACACAGGTCAAATTCAAGGTTTCTTTAACATACTTGTTGACCACATTTTTGCAACACCAATATTAGTTGATTATGTAAAAAGTTTAGGTTTAAATCCAGATGAAATGGTTGCAGTAAGCCCTGACATGGGTGGTGCAAACAGAACAAGACACTTCGCCAAGAATTTGAACATCCCTATGGCTATTATTGATAAGCGTAGAGATAGACACAACGAAGCAATCGCAGCGCATATTATCGGGGATGTCGAAAACAAAGTTTGCTTAATGTTTGACGATATTATTGACACAGCCGGAACAATTTGCGAAGCTTCAAAATTATTAAAGAGCAAAGGTGCTAAGGCTGTTTACGTTGGTGCTACACACGCTGTATTTTCCGGCCCTGCTATTGAAAGATTAAAAAATGCTCCAATTGAAGAATGTATTGTTACTAATACAATTCCTTGGGCTCCTGAGGACTTACCTTCTAACGTAAAACAATTATCTGTTGCGTCATTATTAGGACAAGCAATCTCACGCATACATGATGATGAATCAGTAAGTTCATTATTCGGCTTTGAAAAAGAAATGAAAGTTTAGGATTTTAGATAAAAAAAATACAAAAAAAGGAAGTCACATATAATAAAGACTTCCTTTTTTTATATAAAAGGGCAGACGATAGCTGCCCTTTACCGCATATTACCTCTCAGAACAATCTCTTATAAACTTTGATTAACATTACCAAAGTGGGCTAATGCGGTCTTTTATTTTTTTATTTTCGACGTTATTCACAATAACAATATAAAGTAAAAATCTACAAATTCCATTAAACAAAAAGGCAATGTTGAAAATTCAACATTGCCTTTTTGTTTATTAAACTTTAATAGAATTAGTCTTCTGAATCACCTGCTGTTTTACCATATCTTCTAATTGTGGCATTAAGCATATTTTCGTGACGTTTTTCTCTATAGATTTGGCACAACAATTTGTAAGCGTGTTTGTTGTATGGATTTTGTTGCAAAATTGTATCCAATTGTTCTATAGCAGAGTTAGAACGTTTCATATAATAGTCGATTAATGCAGGTAATGTTTCTGTTAAGTCATTCATATCAGTTGCACAAGCAATTTCTGCACAACTTTTAGCTTTATCAAATTCTTCTGCATCAAGATACATAACAGCTACTTCGTAGTAAACTTCTGATTTACTTCTTCTATCAGATTTCATTTGGGCAACAGCTTGATACTCTTGAGCAGCTTTGTCATATTCTGCTCTTCTTCTCAATTCTTCTGCCAAAGCAAGTTTTGTAGAAATATCTGTTGCTACAACTTCGTCCGGATTAACTGTTTCATCAACCGGAACTTGTAATGTTGCCAAAATTTCATTTACAGTAAATAACTGTGATTTTTCTTCCGCAGAAGGAGGAACATTTGTAACATCAGGTACTACAGAATATACAAGAGCCAACGTTTTCAAATCTCTTGCTGTAATTTCTGTATTGAATTTTGTACCGATAGGATACATTACATCATAAATACTAGGGCTTTTGCCGTTTAAACCAAGAGATAAACCGATTTCTTGCAATGCAGAAGAGAACAATTGCTTAGAATCCAAATTATGTTTCTTTGCATCTGTTTTTTTAAAATTAATTGTAGAACCAATTATTGTATTACCTTTGATATCAAAAGATTGAGTACCAATAGGTGAATTATCATCGCTGTTAAAGTTTTTGAAATAGCATCTCATATCAGCTTCTTCTTGTGTTTCTACAATTTCAAAGCTTACAAGACCTTCACTTGCTCTTTCCCAAGATTGGTATGCTCTGATTACAACTTCTCTATAATAATCAGGAACATCAGGAGTATCTTGAACATATACTTTTAAAGGGAAAGATGCTCTGTTCCATCTAATAATTTTACCATTTGCAGCAACTTCTCTAAAATAACTATCAATAACAGCTGCTTTTACTGTCTTTTCACTCATTGATTTGTCATAACCAAGAACAATTGAGTAAGAATTCTTTAGTGCGAATTCAGCCGGTTTCATGTCAATTCTATTATTAATATTCAATAACGATGCGGCGCCAGCTGCAATTAGGAATGTACAAATTACTATCTTTTTCATATTTTTAGAAAACCTCTTTTTGTTGCTACCTTTACATTTTACTTAAAAACTCGTAAATATATTTTTTTGCTCTTTTTCCAATGAATGTTAAAAAAACTTAAAAAACATACCAACAGGTAGATTATACAATATTTTTCAATAATTTACAATCCGACTTGAAAGTTTCTCTATTTTAAGTTAAACTTAACACATTAAG
Source organism: uncultured bacterium (assembly GCA_900549855.1). GTDB lineage: Bacteria > Cyanobacteriota > Vampirovibrionia > Gastranaerophilales > Gastranaerophilaceae > CAG-196. The sequence goes on from URPS01000044.1 coordinate 14,316, forward strand.
GAGGGTATATGCACGAATACGTTTTTAAAATGAAAAAAGGTGATATTGAAATAGAACTTAAATCTGATGATTTAGAATTTGTAGAAGAACAGCTTAACAAATGGAGAGATGAGCTGCTTCAAGATAAGTAAGTTTTATTAGTGTAGGTATTTTATGTCTGTATATTCATTTAAAATTACAAAAGGGAAATTTCAATTATCTTTAACAACTACTGACCAAGAATTGGTAAGAGATCAGTTTGCGCTATGGGTTAGAAAATCTGCCGAATATGTACAAAAACACAAAGTCCAACAGTGCAAAGATATTGTTAATTCTCAAATTAGTGCAGAAAAAGAAATCACTCAACAAAAAATCGACGAGCAATTAAAAAGAATGCCTAAGCAAGAACCTGTAGTGAATACTGACGAACATAAAACACCGGACAAGGAGCTTGATATATTTTATGCTCCTAAAAAGGAATTTAAAACAACGGTTACTCCTGCAGAAATAGAACAAAATGAACAGTATGACAATTCTAGCAACAATTTTGATAATATACTTGAAAAATCTATTCAAGCACCACAAACTGAATTGTCATTTAAGCCTAGCCCTTCTATAAAGAAAGATAATGCTTTTATTAGTTTTATTACAGCACGACCACTAGAGAAGAAATTGGATTATCTTCTTATGACTGCATATTATTTCACTCAATATGAGCAAAAACCTCGTTTTACATTAAAACAACTTAATGCAAAATTGATGCAAAATATTGCAGTTATTATCGACCACAGTGTATTGCAAGAAGCTATAAATAGAGATTACATTGAATGTTTACCTGATTTGACAGGGTTAGTCGGAGCTTCTGAATATCGATTAACGGCTTATGGCGAAAAAACTCTTTTAGATAATTAATTTATGTTATTATCAGGGAGGCCCTGATTTACAGTTATTATAGTTTGTATATTAAAACAATTAGAAGCAATATTTTTCAATCGCTTTTACAAAACCGTCATTGAATACAGTGTCAGTTGTGTAATCTGCAATAGACTTTAATTCCTCTGTTGCATTGCCCATAGCAATTTTCACTCCGCCGGCTTTTAAAAGAGCTATATCATTGTTTTGATCGCCAATAGTTAAAGTTTCTGCTTCAGAAATTCCCCAATATTTTTGCAAGTATTTTACTGCGCAATATTTTGAAGCTTCTTTATTAGAAAATTCCAAGAAATAAGGGGTTGATTTTACTATATATAAATCAGGAAAAATATTAGGTAATTCTTTTTCCAGTCTGTCAATTTTTTCCGGATGTCCATAATCTATTGCAAGAAGCTTATTAACCTTGTTTTTCTTAATATCACAAAAAGGTTTAATTTGATAATGCGTATGTAAATTTCCACAATACCGTTCAATTTCCATACACTTCTTCTCTGAGAATAATTCATCATCATTATAAAGATTTACATGAATTTTTTCTTCTTTAGACCATGCCAGAACTTTTTCAGCTTGTTCTTCAGTAAGACAGCGCTCATAAAGAGTTTTTCCATCTTGTTTAATAAGTCCGCCTTGATAAGATACAACCGGAGTTGTCAAGCCTAAATCTTTAGCTATAAGAGTTGCTGCAGCATTCATACGACCGGTTACTAATACAACTTTTATATCTTTTTCATTAAGCTTTTTGAAACATTCTTTTACTCCTTCTGTAAAATCACCTTCAGGAATTAAGATTGTACCGTCAATATCAGTAGCGATAAGTTTTATCATAATAAATCCTCTTTTATCAGAATATCGTGCCCGATATCTTGCATTAACTCAAGATACGAATAAAAATGACTGTGCATTGTTGATAAATAAAGTGTTAATATATCCTGATGTCCTTTTTCATTAATAACTAAATCATTATATGAGTTTTTTCCTTTAATATATCCTTCAGTAGAAAGTTTTACAATTTTTGCAGAATCCGCAAGAATCTTTTTTGAGTGTTCCATATTTTCTGCAGAATATTTAAAAACATTATAATCTTTTTTTAATTCATATTTGAGTTGATGTTCATAAGCTTTTTTGCTAACTTTACTGCGTTCCAAATAAATTTGAGCCTTTTGAATATCCGGTGTGAAATTATAAAGTATAGGCAAATCCATTCCGAAACCAACAAAAGCACCGCCATAATCATTTGGAGCGTTACGGTGGGCTTGCCAAGCGTATCCGCCGGCTACACTAAAATCCGGAACTCTTTGTCTTTTTGCCAAAGTCACTTCATCTTGTGATTTTTCAATATTCTTTTCTGAAATTTTTACTAAATAACTATATTGCAAAGCAACATTTTCTAAAAAATCATAATCTGGAAGTTTAATTTCCAAAAAAGCCCAATTTCCAAGCAACGTAGATTCTTTTGTATCATACATTACAGTATCATTACCTGTATTAAGAATTTTATTCAACTCAAATTGTTTAGAGTATAAATTTGCTTTCGCACGATTTACGGCTATCAATTGCTGTGCATATTGAATATCAGCTTTTAAGTTATCAATCTCGTAAGATGGATATTTTGGTTTATCTGTAGTAATCTTTACTAAATTTTTGAATAATTTTAAACGCTCTTCTTGAATGCTATATACGGATTTGGCATATAAAACATCAAAATACCCTTGCATAATTTGTAGTTTATAATTATGCTCGGCTTGTTTTAATTCGGTTTCTTTTATTGAATACTCTTTTATTGCAATATTTTTACGAACTCCACGTTTTAGAACTTCAATCGGCAGAGCAACTCCAGCTTGAGAAGAGTTACCAAGTGCAACATTACCCATTACGATGTTACCCTGAATCTCCGGATTTTTTAGACGATTAGCAATCTTAATATCTTTTTCTGCAGCCTTTAATTCCAT
>URPS01000045.1 GCA_900549855.1 uncultured bacterium
GCTTTTCTCTTTGTACTATCCATTTTGCCGATAAAATCAAGAAAACCCATATGGATTTTTTGTGATGTAGTTAACTTTGGCTTTGGAATATGTTCGTCATAAAACATTTCCGGTGTGTAATCCCTATCATAAACAGGAATTATATGTTTAACGACCCCATTTTGTTTAAACAGCATGTACCATTCACCATTCTGCTCTCTTGGTGTTAGCAAATAATACCCAGGTTCAATCGTGATATTTTTAAAATAAATAGGTGAAATCAATCTAAGCAGAGGATATATAGACCAAGATGTATCTTTCATATCATAATACTGATCTGGATCTATATCGTGCAAATACGAAAATGTTGGAACTTCTAAACTGTTATAAATAGCAGCATAATCTTTTGTTGGCTTTGTGTTTGATGTAGGCGGAATAATAATTTCATCACCCATATCATCTTCTGAAAAAGATTGATAAGGTCTTGAATCCTCATCCTTGTCTTCTTTATCCAAATCATCAGGATTTATGTCATCATAAAATCCCGCAGGAGTACCGGCGTGCCCTCCATTATCAGCAGGTATCGCAAAACTTGGGGTTAATAAACATAAGCAAAATATACAAATGAGTAAACATTTTCTTAGCATACAATTATTTTAATGTTAGGTATAAGAGATGTCAACTTTGGAATGTATTTTGTTATAATTATTAGCACCAATTTCCTTTAGAAATTCAAACGCATTCGATAAATTTCCTGCATCTGCATTATCAATCCCCAATTGGATATCACGATTTAAGTTATCTAATTTTTCTTGCAAATATAACGTTTCGTCCATAGGTATATTATAAATTGAAAATTTAATCCTTAAACAACGCTATGCCTCTGCTGCGATTTTGGAGTTGTTTTCAGGGTAAGCAATTTTCATGTATTTTTCTATATCTTTCACAACATTTTTTGTTTGGAAAGTTTCAGAATTTTCATCAACAGTGGTTGCATTCTTTTCTACCGGAGTAGATGATGCGTTTTGTTTGCAATATTCCATATACTCATCATAAGAAATTATGCCATCACCATCACTGTCCATTGCTTTATCATACTTTGCGTCACCATCTTTAGCATAGGATAAATCATTATCGGTTTTAATTTCTTTTATTTTTGCACTGGATTCATATGTTTGATTCAACAATTGTTGATTCAACATAAATTGGTTCATCATTAGTTGGTTTGAAACACTGGACATATGTGCTCCTTATAGTTGATACTTTTACATACATTACATTATAACGTTGTTTTTCTGTATCGCAACACCCATGAGAATTAATATTAAAAGGTTAAATAAAATATACGCCTCTCTTATTTTTCCATTACTGTCTATTATTAATATCACTTTTCTTTCAGAAAAACTCTCAGCAAACTTACAAGCAAAAGGACTGGATTGCTTCGCTTTCAATCTTGTCAGCCCCAATCTACTATCTTGTATGCATAGCAAAAAAGCTCGCAATGACGAAAAGCGAACCTACCGGCTCACAAGTGCAGTGGAATACACTAGATACGTGTTTTTAGTTTACCAAGTTTTGCACGTTTTTTACGACGCATTAAATCAACGAAAGCTTCTAATCTTGTGATGTAGCCTGCCTTACCTGTTTGTTCATCCATAATAAGCGTTAAAATTGGAATTTCGTGATTTTCTCTCATTGTAGGGAAAATATTTTGTGACATAATTTCCGGCATACAAGTAAATGGAGAAATGTGGATAATACCATCTTTACCTTTTTCGTCCGCAAAAACTACGTCTGAAACACATTCCAATGCATCACCGCCAATATCTCTCATCAAATATGGACGAGCCATTCTTTCTGCTCTCTGCAAATGAGTTTCAGGCGGTCTGAAAGCTTTAGGAATAATCGCATCCTTTAAGAAACTGCCAACAGTTAGGCTTCTTCTTGTTTGAACTCCCATTTTGCCCAACTCACGTTCTATATTTTGGTTAGAGAATTCATCATTTACAAGGAAAATTTCTCCTGTAATATCAACATTCAAAACTTCTCTATTTGTATCAATTTCTGTTTTTTCAATCTCTTTAAGAGCTCTTTCGTAAGCGATTTTTAAATCGTGTGTAGAATTTGCTTTATCAATCATTTTTAAAGCTTTTTTGTAATTTCTTTCTGCATCACCAAACTTAATTTCACGAGCTCTATAATAAGAAAGAGCCGTATCTAAATCATCAATGGCAAAGATTTTGCGCATTGTTATATTAATCGCTCTCAAAATTAAAATCGGGTCATTTTTGCCTGAAACATCTCTCAAGAAATTATAAAGCCCTTTTATACCATCATATAGTGATAATTCAATATAGTTAGCGTTGTAACCGAGTTCCTTAAGAGTTGTGTGAATGTTTGTTCCGTATTCACCTAAACGACAAATCCCCGGAGATGTAATCATTGCAACATAGTCAGCTCCGCCTTCTATCGCTTCAATAAAGTTGCCGAGTATTAACTTGTATGGTAAGCAAATAGCTTCGGGTGAGTTCTTTGTTCCGTATGATAAAGTTTTCTTACTAGTATAAGGCGGAACATAAGGTTCTACTCCAATTTTTCTAAGTCCTGCAGCCCAAGCTATAGAAATTGTTCCCATGTGAGGAAATGCTACTTTGATTTTTTTACCCTTTGCCATTTATTTTACTCCCGTATTTATTAATTTTATTATATCTCAAAAATAAAAATGGAGTAAAAGAGGATTAGATGTACAGAAGTGAAGAAGCTTGGTTATTTATAATTAAACTTGAGGTGTGTATATCTTATGTTTTTAGAACGTTTGATTGGAATAGCTGACAAAAATGTTCATGCCTTCTTAAATTTTTAATATGGAACTTTTTTGCTTTTTTATCGTCTTAATCTATAGAGAAGATGGAGGAGATTTTATGAGCAGAGCTTATAGTAGTGCTGAATATATTGGCAGCACAGATATGGAAGTGAATTCACCAAAAACTTTCAGTACGATTGTTAATAACGATGATATTTTGCAAATGTACTTAAAGGAAATTGGGCGCAAAAAAATGCTTTCCAGAAGCGAAGAACTGGAACTTGGACAAAGAATTCAGGAAGGGAATTGGAAAGAAAAAGAACAAGCTAAGCGTAAATTGATTCAAGCAAATTTAAGACTTGTTGTAAGTATTGCAAAAAAATACATAGGGCAAGGCGTATTGTTTATGGATTTGGTGCAAGAGGGGTCACTTGGTTTAATTAAGGCTGCTGAAAAATTTGATTACAAAAAGAATTTCAAATTTTCGACTTATGCAACTTGGTGGATTAAGCAAACGATAATTCGTGCTATTTCAAACCATTCTAGGACAATTCGTATTCCTGTGCATATGTTAGAAAAAATTCGAAGATATAAAAAAGCTTGTCATATTGCAGCTTGTGACGAAACAATGGACGTGGATAACGAAACTATTGCAAAGATTTCCGGCTTGGATGTTAAAAAGATTGACGAAGTTAAAAGCGCACTTAAAAAAGAGCCTGTAAGTCTTGATACGTACGTAACAGACGATTTGTGTATTCAAGACTATGTTGAAGATACATCTTACGCTTCGCCAGAAAATAATATCCAGAAAATTTTACAAGCCAGAGATGTTAAAAAGTTACTTAATACCTTGGACAAAAGAGAACGTGAAATTTTAATCAAAAGATTCGGTATTGACTCAAAAGAACCAAAGACTCTCGAACAAATTGGTAATGACCTTGGATTTTCAAAAGAAAGAATTCGCCAATTGGAAAATATTGCACTGCAAAAATTGCGAAGAACAGAAAAGATTACAAAACTTAGAACTTATCTGGAAGATGATGAATAATTAGTGTTTGTCTTTGTTATATACCACATAGCCGCCATAGATTGATAACGCAGCACAAACTATTCCTATACCTATTTTTAAGAACAAATTATTATTGGAGTAATTTTCTTTTTGCTCCAATATTTTTTTGTACTTAAGAATTTTTTTATATAATTTAGCATCTGTTTTATCCAGCCCTTGTGCTTTAAAATTCTTGGCTAGAGCGTCCATCGGATTATACCCTTCTTTGTTTTCTAACGCTTTAAAATATGTATTTTCAAAATCTTTTGAGATTCCGACTCTGTAATTTTTAGTTTTATCTTCGTTGTTTAAAAATTGTTCATTTAAACCGAGAGCATCAGAGAAAAATATCATGTTGTGGTAAGCTCCTGTCGGTTCTGCAAATTTTGCCTGAATAAATTCTTTCGGGTTTTGCAATTCTTTTTGTGGAATTTTTAAGATATCGGCAAGAACTTTTGCCTGAGAATTATTGTATTTTATTTTTCCTGAATCGTGATTTGTTGCGCCAATAATAAAACTATCAGGAGCCCAGTTGCGTTTCAAGAACGCATCATTACTTCCCCAATCTTGTGATAAATAATCAGATGTGTAAATTTTAATTCTATCTTTTACACAAGGTTTAAGTGTATAAGAATCATAGACACTAAAATTTTCGCCGGAAGTTGCAAATTCATACATTATGTTTTTAAAATCTTTGCCCTTAACTTTTTGCGCTTCTTCTTCAATAATATCCAGAAATTTTCCATCATAAAATTTTCTCTTTGTGTCATTGTTTTGAATTTGCGGCTGCATAACATATGTCCACGCTGCATCAACTCTTATTCCATCAAATCTTTTTGCGTAAAAATTGACTTTTTCTCTCAGAAGCTTTTCCCCCTCCGGCATATCTAAGTTTAGTGCGGGTAAGCCCCAGCCTATAGTTGTGTTTTCATGAAAAGCCTTCGGATTTGCCCAAACTTCGTCGTAAGAAAATCCGCAAAGCATATCAGCATTGAGCTTTAATCCATTTTTATTCAATTCATTTTTGGCATTTTTTAAGCTATCTTCTGCTAAAAATTGTTTGAAGTAATAAAAATCAATATCTTTACTTTTTATTTGTTTAATTTCATTTATTCTATTTTTTCGCTCGGCTTCTGTTACCAAATCAGAATTAAACAAATTTTTGTCAATATTATTCCACTGCGTATAATCATTTGTGTTATTGATATCTCTTAATGCACGATATAAAGCCTTTGCTTCTAATCGACTTTGATTTTCTTTTTTGAACACTTCAAACGCTTCTTTAAATTTTCCATTTTCATAAATTTTATGCAAAATTTTTTCTTGAGGAGAATCCTTGCCGACAACATTTTCGAAACGAACATTTGAATTTTTGTTATTGTCAATTAATTTTGAATAATCTTCCGGCTTGGCATATTTTTTAATATCAATATTTTGCTCACCTAAATCCATAGAAGTGCCGGAATAAATTGGATACTCGCCATTATGACAATGATATTGCCCAACGGGAAGAAGCTGGATTTCATTTATTCCCCAATACGTTTTTGCAAAATTAAAAAATTTAGCACTTTCTTCTGTTCCCAAACAACCGACTCCGGTTTTGTTGGGAAGTGATGTCGAAGGAACTATTAACAGTGATTTCCCACGATTACCGACTTTGCTTTTTGCTTGAATAAGCGTATTTTGATAATCCGAGATTTCATCGTTTTTTAGTCTTCTTTGAAAGGTTATGTTATTTTTTGCGCAAATTCTCATAACTACACACCTATCTATATTAAAACCCGAAGAATAACAAATTTGCCGTTTTATGTAGATTTGTTAAATATACATACTAAAAATTGCAATAACTCTTTATTTACGGTAACATTTGAGATATGAGTGTGAATAAGGAGGACTCTTAATGTTCAAAAAATTATTAAAAGGAATGGTCGCATTAGGTGTGCTATTAATGCTAAACAATCCTGCACAAGCTTTCTATACAGATATGAACGAAAGCCACTGGGCATATCAGTCAATCAAATTCTTAACAGAAATTGGTGTTGTTGTTGGTTATCCTGATGGAACGTATAAACCGGACATCCCTGTAACAAGAGCGGAATTTGCATCTATGGCAATTAAGGCACTTGGTCAGGAAGATGCTACTGTTACTCAAGACATCCATTTCTCAGATATAGAACCTAGCTTCTGGGCTTACAATATTATCAAAAAAGCTGTTTATTTTGATTTAATTCCGGATGCTGACGGTCAAAGATTCAGACCTTATGAATCTGTTACAAGAGCAGAGGCAATTTCAATTGCGGTTAATGCTCTAACAACATCTCAAATTAGCGAACAAAGAGCAAAAGATATTATTTCTAAGAGCTATGAAGACTATACTCAAATGCCAGCTTGGTTTTTGATTTCAGCAGCTAAGGCACAATTGCTTGACTTAATCATTGTAATGCCGGGTAATGAAGGTAAATTGGAATCAGACAGACCTGCAAACAGAGCAGAAGTTGCAGCTATTTTATACAAGATGATGCAAGAGGCTAAACTTAATCCAAACGCTAAGTTAGCAGAAAATATGCAAAAGAGAACAGCAGAAGGTTATATCGTAGATAACGTAAGAGTACAAGGTTCTATCGGTATTATTCCTGCAGGCGCTATTATTCCTATCAAAATGGAAACTGTAGTTGGTTCTCAAATTTCAAATGTAGCTGATATTTATACAGCAAAAGCTCCTAAAAATATCGTAACAAAAGATAAATACCTTTTGATTTCAGAAGGCAGTGACTTGAAAGGTCAAGTAAAATTTGTACAAAGAGGTAAAACATTTAAACAAAACGGTCAAATTATCGTTAAGAACGAACTTCTAGTAACTCCTAACGATCAAGCGGTTATGTTATATGGTGTTGCAACTCTTGATCCATCAAAAATCGGTTTTTGGAGAAGAATATTCAAGGGTGCTAAAGTTTTAACAATGCCTGGACAAATTGTTAACATTAGACTTCTTGGACCATTGAAAATTGATTTAACTAACGGTTATATTTACGAATAGTTAAAACAATAAATCAAAATTAAAACGAGCTCTTGTTGATAAAAGCAAGAGCTTGTTTTTTGCAAAATAATTAAGTTTTGTCAGCTTAGTAAAGCTGACCTACTTTTTAGTTATTCAATGATTTGCGGTTCTCGTTGAAAATATGATGGAAAGTTCTTCTTGTAATCTGATAATTCAGTACAATAAGCTTCCATATCTAAAGAAATTCCGGCTTTTAACGGAAATGTCTTCACTCCGAGAGATTTGTACATAGCTCTCATAAATACATTAGAGATGGCATCACTTCCACGCTCCCATGGAGTCGCATGTGCCATAATCCAACGGATTTCTGCGATTGTTTCGTTCAAATCTTCCATTTGACACTCTTTAATATTCTTGCTGTCAAAAGCAGCTTTAAAAACATCATATAAATCAAACACTTTATTTAATGCATAGTCTACACATTTCCAACTTCCGTGTTGAAGGTAATGTGCGTCTTTGCAGATTTTGGCTCTTGTTAGTTCAATATCACTATAAGGATTTTTTAAGGGATGAAGAACAACCTTATCTAAACGTTCTTGATATGACTTGTATCTATTTATATTAGAATAATTTGTACATAAATTACACCCAAACCAACTTGATTTGTTTAGCCAACCCTCTTTTTTATAACGTAAAATGCCACTATGCTTAACTTTGTTGATATCAAGCGTAAGTCTATTTGCACAACGAATGCCGGAAGCAATAAATTTTAAAACATTTTCTCCGGAAGTATTATTGCGTATCATATTGACAGCTTTATCAGCAGTAGTTTTGGTTTTTTGTGCCCATAAAGAATTTTTGCCATAACCTCGAATTGGTACAAAAAAATCAACCTGCTTAAATTTAAGTTTAGGCGAATTGATATTTGCAGTAAAATTTAGCGATGTTAAATTTGTAATTTGCATACTATTTTAAAACCGGTAAAAAAGTTTTTTGTTAGTAATTTAATAAGGTGAGGACACTTACGTTTTCCTCACCTTACTTCAAATATATTTGTAGTGTGCATTTTATGCACCTTTAATTTATGTATTACTCTTCAATAACTTCAAGAACATTTTTTCTATCAACAGTTTGTTGTTCAGATGTATCAAGATTTTTGATTGTCACTTTGCCTGATGCAATTTCATCTTCGCCCAAAATTAATGCAAATTTTGCAAGTTTAGATGCTTTTTCCAATTGTTTAACAAACTTTTTGTTAGTTAGGTCAAATTCGCAAGTAACACCAGATTCACGCATTTCTTCTGTTAGTTTGATAGCTTCAAGTGGGTTGTTACAAACAATATATGCATTCAATTTTTCGTCTTCTTTTTGTCCGATTAAAGATGCCAATCTTTCCATACCCATTGCAAAACCAATTGCTGGAGTGTCTTCTCCGCCCAAGTTTCTAACTAAGCTATCATATCTTCCGCCGCCGCAGACTGCGTTTTGAGAGCCCAAGTTGTTTGATTTGATTTCAAAAACTGTTCTGTTATAGTAATCCAAACCCCTTACAAGAAGTTTATTTATCGAATAATTGATATTTAGAGCATCTAAATAACCTTTCAATTCATTGAAGTGGTTTGCACAATCTTCACAAATAAAATCGGATTGAATTACTTCTTGAATTTCCGGTTTAGCATAAATTTCTTTGCATTCTTCCACTTTGCAGTCCAAAAGTCTTAGCGGATTTTTTTCGTATCTTGCTTGACAATCAGGACAAAGTTCGCTCAAATATGGTTTAATTACTGATTTTAATTTCTTTTTGAACTCTTCTCTGCATTCAGGGCAACCTAGGGAGTTTAACTCAACAGATAAATCATTTAAACCGAGCGCCTTAAGATAATTTACTGCCATCAAAATTACTTCAGCGTCAGCAGTAGCTTGTTTAATTCCAAAAACTTCTACACCAACTTGATGAAATTGTCTTTGTCTGCCTGCTTGCGGACGTTCGTAGCGGAACATTGGTCCTTTGTACCAAAGTTTAACCGGCGCTGCAAGTCTGTGCATTCCATTTTCTATAAATGACCGAACAACACCGGCTGTGTTTTCCGGACGAAGTGTTAAAGAGCGCTCACTTTTTTCAAAAGTGTACATTTCTTTGTTAACGATATCAGTAGTATCGCCAACACCTCTTGCGAAAAGTTCGGTTGCTTCAAAAATTGGAGTGCGGATTTCTTTTGCGCCAAATTTTGTAAAAACTTCGTTAGCTTTAGTTTCCATAAAGTGCCAAAGTGGCATTTCCGGAGGTAATATATCTTTTGTTCCTTTTTGTACTTTTATTATTGCCATAATTTTAATTCCCTTATATACTAATAATTACTTACTATTGTACTATATGAATACATTAAGTAAACAATATTTGAAAGGCGGACAAAATGGGAATAAAAATCACAAAAATGCAAGGTTGCGGTAATGATTTTGTAGTGTTAGATTATGAAGAATTTTTAAAAATGGGAATTTCTATGTCAGACGCTGCAAAAAAACTTTGTGACAGGCATTTTGGGGTTGGTGCTGATGGATTAATTATTCCAAATACAAATATTGAAGATGCTGATATTGGTTGGTATTTCTTTAATTCAGATGGTTCTACAGCTCAAATGTGTGGAAATGGAATGAGATGTTTTGCAAAATATGCTTATGACAAAAAACTTGTAGACAAAAACGAATTTTCAGTTAAAACTCTTGCCGGAATTATTTCTCCAAAAATAATGGAGGATGGTTTAGTTAAAGTAAATATGTCAAAACCGATTCTTGTATCTGAAAAAATCCCATTTCTTCCAAATAGTAATATGAATTACAAGATGGCAGTAAAAAACCTCATTTTTGAAGGTTGTGCCGTTTCTATGGGAAATCCGCATTTTGTAATTTTCGCTTCACCGGAAAATGATTTACTTAAACTCGCAAAAGAATATGGCCCGCTAATTGAAATAGCTGCTGAATTTCCTGAAAAAACAAACGTAGAATTTATAAAAATCTTGTCACCAAGCAAAATCAGATTATGCGTATGGGAACGTGGCTGCGGAATCACTTTGGCTTGCGGAACCGGAGCTTGTGCAAGTGTTGTTGCGGGAATTTTAAAAGGATGTCTTGAACATTCTGTAGAAGTTGAGCTTCTTGGCGGAAAAGTTCGTATTGATTGGAACGGCGACAAAGTCTTTACGGCTAAAGATGTATTCTTAACCGGACCTGCCGAATATGTTTTTGAAGCAGAATTATAGAATAGCTATAATCGCAAATTTACATATTATTTCCTTATTTGCCATTTACAGTAATGACGCACTACTATAGATATAATAACATGTGTTTTTTGACAAAATCTATAGTATGTACTGTTAATTAAAACTAACTACTATTGAGTTGCCATTTCCATTGCTGATTGTAGCAGGTCTTTGTTAGACTTAATCAACGCATTAACAAGTTCCATTTGAACTTTTGCCTGCTGATAATCTGACATATTGGCTTTAAAATCTGTATTTGCTTGTTCTAACAAGCCGGAACGAATTTCACCCCTGCCGACTACCGGTTTGCCGGATTCCGGAGTTTCTACAAATAAGCCGTCTTTAACTTCATACAAGCCATTTGGATTGTGGAAATTTGCAGTTGCTATCTTATACAAAGGTACTGAACGGTTTCCACCATCAGCTTTGCCATAAAGTGTACCATCGTTCTTAATCTCGTACTCGTCATATTTTCCAAGGAATTTACCGTTATTTGGGTCTATCCACAATTTAATATTGGTCGTAGGAACACTCAATGCACCACCTTTAAGTGCAGTTTCTTCATATAAATCTGCACTAAGTGATTTAGTACCTGACATGATTTCACCTTTATCATTAAGGATATAACCTTGCACTGTTGCACCGTTTTTTGCACGATAAACACCTTCTGAATCAAAAGTAAATTCACCGAGTCTTGTATACTGAACATTTCCATCAGGACTGCGAAGCATAAAATAACCGCTGCCTTCAAAAAACAAGTTTTCGTTTGAAGTTCCCGGAGTTGATTTACCTTGACCAAGATTCTTAACATTATTATCTATAACAGCACCACCAAGAAAAGTCTTGAATGTAACCTTATTTTCTCTAAACCCTGGGGTGTAAACATTTGTCAGGTTATCAGCCAGAACATCCATCCATTGAACGGTTGCTTTCTGGGTGTTAATCGCTGTGGTATACAAATCATTCATCTTTGCGTCCCTTCTTTTGGTTTTCGTCTTTTTCGTTTTGTTTTTGTTCTCTGTGGTTCAGTTCTTCGTAATCTATATTATTATCTTCAAACTTTTGTCTTAAAAGCGGAAGATTTTCTTTAAGATACGCTTCTGCAATTTGAGAACTTGGAAGAAAATCTGCGGAGATTTTTCCGTCCTTACCTACTTTTATAATGACAGAAATATCATTGTCAAAATTTATTCTGATAGGCTTGTTATCATTCATTGATTTCGCAAGCATATCTGCCAAAGTTTTTGATACTTGAGAAGCTTCTGCTGTTTCTTTTGTACTAATACTGTTTTGTCCGTTTTCCACCAATTTGGCGAAAAAGTCAACGTCATTTTTGCTCATCGCAATATCATCAAAACTTGCTACAGTTTCCACTGTTATATTCGATTTTGTGTCAACTTTTTTAATACTGGTAGAGTTTGTAACTGTTTTTACTCTTACATCTTCCTCTACTTCATCACCTGCTTGACTATCATTTAACTCTGTAAAATCTTGCACCAATGCAGTAACTTTCTTTTCTGAATTCTGTTGTTTTTGCTGATTTTCATTGTTAAAGTTCAAACCGGAATTCATCTGGAATGCTAAAGCTGCATTCGGGTCTTGAGAATTCAACCCCACTGAAAAATTCGGATTATTTATTGTATCGGCAAATTCTTTGTCATTCTGAAATTCCTCCGCCCATTTTTCATCTGTTTGGTTGAGCTTATTATTGATTGCTACAACAACACCTTCCAGACCGTCAATCACTTCGTTCATATCGTCAGGGGACTCAATTTCCTCACTATTTGCCACTTGATTTATCGCTTGATTCTCTTCTTTATCCGTTCCTTCTTTTATACCCTCAGGCTTATTGTCATTTTTTTTATCGGTTTCGGAAGTTTTTTTAGAGTCTTTAGCTTCATCACTCTTTTGTGCAGACATGCTGGAAAGTTCATCTGCGAATCCTGTAGATGAAGAGGATTTTGATTGAGTTGATGAAGTAGTCCTTGTGGTTGCACTTACTTTTGAACTTGTATCAATATTCATATTATTCATTCTCCAACTTGTTTAATTGTTCCAGCATTTCTTGTTCTTCAGCTTCTTCTCTTGAACGAATAAAAAACCTTTGTACCCCGATTTCAGAAAACTGTTTGAGTTCTATAGCTTTTTGTTCTTCTTGATAAGCCTCTTTTTGCTTTTCTTTGTGTTTTTCAACAACCTTTACTGCTTGTTCCAGCTTTACCAACTTTTGTTTTTCTTGATCCAAAATCGCCTGAACTCGCTTTCGTTCTTGCTCTAAAGCATCAGCCTTATCCCAGAGGTGATGAAGATAATTATCATAATATTCCATCATTCTAAAATCAGCTGTTCTTTTATTTTGGATTGTTTGTCGGATTTCCGCTTCATTTTTGCGAATATTTTCCTCTGCTATATAAACCTGCTGCTGTGCCTTTTGCACATTCAGCAACTGTTCTTCTTTTTTTCGGATTCTAAAATCCAATACTTTTTGTAGTCTATATACAAAGGGCATAATATATTCTCACATAAGTATTATGTCAAAGTTTTTTTATTTGGAACACATCCATTTAGATGATTAATTGTTTTTTTCAAAAAGTCAAAAGCAAAATTCTTATTTTTATTTAATTTCATATTGATAATGTAAATTTTTGTAACAATTTTTCGAAAACCTTAAAGTTTTCAAAAAAAATGCCGTTATATATAATAACGAATGTTTCATAAATGTCATATTAATATCGCAAAAATTTAGTATTTGGAAGAATATTGTAAAAAGCCAGATGCTGATTTTACATAATACGTAATAGTACAAACTGAAGATACAACACAAAACACGAAAGGAGTTGCAGAATGTCAATCGGAGGCGTAAACGGAGGGTATAATAATTACTCAATCTATTCAAGTAGAACTAGTGCCACAAATGGAGTAAATTCTACAGGAGAAACAAAAGAAGAAAAAGTAAAACGTTTAACTGAAAAAATTAAAACGCTTACAGAATCTATTACTAACATGAAAACTCAGGCAGAAAGCTATAAGAACAAAGCTGAAAGTATAAAAGCCAGTGTTGCATCAGTTAGTGCCGCACAACAAAATGTTCAAGCTCTTGTAGCACAGCTAGATAGTCAGATTGAAGAACTGAATAATAAAAAGAGTGAAATCGAGGCTAATAAAGCTCAAGCAGAAGAAAGAGTAAATACAGCCAAAGAAAATGTATCCGCTAAACAAAAAGCTGTAGAAAATGCGGAAACTAAAGTTACAGAAAAGGAAGAAGCTGTAACTGCTGCAGAAGAAGCCGTTACAGAAAAGGAAGATGCGGTAACTAATGCACAAACAGCTGTAGAAGAAAAAGAAGCTGCTTATCAAGAAGCTCAAGACAAACTAGCCGAACTTGATGAAAATTACAAACAGGCAATGGAAGCTACACGTGCCGCTCAAGAAAAAGTTAGTAGTGCGCAAGAAGCTGTATCTAATGCTCAGGCAGCATTGAGTTCTGCTCAAGCTACTTTGAGTAGCACACCAGCTACAATTTCAGAAACAAGAACAACAGCAGACGGCAAAACTTATACCGTACAAGTGTCAAATCCCGCTTATGCAGCAGCACAACAAGCGGTGCAACAAGCACAACAAGAACTTCAAGCAAGACAAACAGAATTGCAACAAGCTCAGGAAGAATTAGAACAATGCCAACAAGCTGAGCAAGAAGCTTTAGATGCTGTTAATACTCAAAAAGAGGAAGTTGCTAATGCAAAGCAAGCTGTAGAAGATGCCAAGGCTGAGTTAGAAGATGCACAAAAAGCATTGGAAGATGCACAAGCAGCCCTAGAAGAAGCAAAAAGTGATTTAGAAACAGCAAAAGCAGAACTAGAAACAGCAAAAGCAGAAAAAGAGCAGGCGGAAGCTGATCTTGAAACAGCTCAAGCGGAATTGGAAAACGCAGAAGCAGAACTTAATAAGATAAATGAAGAATTAGTTAAAGTAAATGAAGAAATTGCTGAAAAACAACAGCAAAAGGCTGCGCTATCAGAAAATCTTGGAGCGCTAAACAATAATATGGCCATGGTTGAAGAGCAAGCTGAAGCCTATTCTCAAATGGCCGAAGCTATGCAACCTTCCATTGATGCAATGCAAGAAGAATTAGATGCGGCTTGGGAAGAATTGAATAGCCTTAAAGGTGAAGAGTTGGATGAAGATGCACAAGAAGCAATTGATAAAGCTAATCAAGAAGCCATTGCCGCTAAAGAAGCTGCAAAAGCTGCAAAAAAAGCAATGCAAGAAGCTCTTGCTCAAGCTGCAACAAGTAAATTCGAATTAAAAGTACAGGAAGTTGCATTGAAACGTGCTACAGCAATTTTGAACAGATTAAAAACAATGTATAATTACGATGGAAGCTCTAATTATGAAATTAATCAGGACGAATACGCAGCACTTCAAAAGAAATTGCGCAAAGGTGATACACTTACTAACCTCGAAAAACTTCAAATGGCGGCTTTTGAACTAACTGAAAAAGTAAACCAGATGATTAGTCAAGCGGCTGATAAATTCTCAACAACAGCAGGCGTCGATAAGAATACACTTAAACAAATGACCGATGATAACGGAAGATTAATGTTCCGAGATGCTGACGGTAAGAAAATATATCAATCACAAGACGAGGACGGAAAGACTGTTTACACATACGAAGATGGCAGTGCTTATGAAGGCAATGTCGATGACTTAGGCAAAGTAATGGGCGCACCGGTTGTCGAAGATAACGGTGAAGTTTATACTGACGCAAATGGTAACAAAGTTTATAAAAATACTGACGATGATGGCAATGAAGTATTCACAAATGTTGACGGTACCGATTTCACAGGTGATACATCTAAATTAAAGCAGAAATTGGTTGAATATCAAGATCAAGATACACTTCTTGGAGATCTTAATAAAGAATTCGACAAAATGGATGCAGAAATGGATGCTGCAGAAGCAGAAAGAGCAGCTGCAAAAGAACCTGATACGAGTGAAGTTGACACTCAGATAATAGAAATTCGTGCTGAAGTTCGAGATGGCGAAGCTGAAAAAGAAGGTCTTACTCCTAGTAACCGAGAAGGCGCATTCACAAAAGATACTCCATTCGGAACATTCTTATACGTTTGGGATCCTGCGACTGAAGAATTCAAAGAATTTACAGCAGGTGAAGCAGATGATCCTGATGCTGACTTCACGACTGACTGCAAGCTTAATGATAAAGAAAATGAAGAAGCTGTTAAAGGTGACGCTTTAATTGCTATGCAAGAACAAGGCTTAAATGCTGTTGGTGGTGATTCTTATCCGCTTGTTGCAGAAAAAGACGGTAAATACTTTGAATATGACAAAGAAACCGGTAAATTTAAAGAAATCAACAAAAAAGAAGAAGCTTAGCTATAAAGCATAAAAAAGAACGGTAAGTAGCAATTTCACTTACTGTTCTTTTTTTTATTATGTAGTAGCAAACCTAAAATCTTCAGTCCAAGTTTTGAAACCACCGGATAATTCCATAACTTCAAATCCGTTTTTTGCAAGAAGGTACGCTGCTCTTGCACCAAGATGACAATAATGATTGTAGCAATATACAATATGAAGTTCGTCCTTATTTAACTCTTTTATTTTGTCAGCCAATTCCTCGTAAGGAATGGATAATGCTTCCGGAATATGTGCAATCTCATAATCGGCACGCATTCTTACATCAATAAGTTTAACGTGTTTTTCTTCACAAACATTTTTTAATTCTATAGGTCCTAGTGTAAATGCCAATTTTTTACCGAAATAGCATTCTGCTTTCTCCGGATTGTTTCTGATATTCTGAATGTCTTCTTCTAACATAATGTTCTCCTTATTTTGTTTTATATATTCTGATATATCGGACTTGTAGATAAAATATTAATAAATAAGCTCAGCCCCCACCTGAATTTCTAAGTTTCGCACAGCTCAACTTGAAATTGTTCCCTCTCTGTCACTAGCGTGACATCTCTCCCGCTCAATGGATGTTGCGGGCGAGAATTAAGTTTTAGAAGA
>URPS01000046.1 GCA_900549855.1 uncultured bacterium
TGTCTTCGTTGCTTTGAGCGAGAACTCCGGAATAATTTTTGAACACATTTTTGAAGAAGAATTTCATTTTTTTATAAGAATTATAAGAAGTATCCGAAATTCTTGCATTAATAATGTACAAAGGTATTTGTCTTTTTTTACAGCTATAAGCGAAATACGGCCAAATTTCTGTTTCCACAATAATTACCATTTCCGGATTAATTCTTGATAAAAACTTATTAACAAACGGCGCAATATCGAAAGGGAAATACGTAACGTAATCAGCAATATTTGCAAATTTTTTCTGCGCAATCTGTTGACCTGCATAAGTAAAAGTTGTCATCACAAGTTTGTGTTCCGGAAACTTTTCTTTGATAACTTTTAATAGGTTTTCTACAGCCAAAGACTCGCCAACTGAACAACCATGGACAAGTATAACTTTATCATCTTTATCAAACTTTTTTACGTTACCAAATTTTTCTTTCCAACCATAAGATTTTTTGTGCAAAACTCTTTCCACAAAATAGAACGGTAAAAAAAGATAGAACAAAATCGTTGTAACAACTTCTATAAAAAGCATTTTTTCTCCTTGCTAAACCTCACGTAATCCTGACAAAAATAGTATCAAATTCTATACAAATTCTGCCGTACTCCCACTTCGGTTAAAATTTCATAATACATATTGATTATAGGTAAAATTAACAACTTCGTCAAACAATTATTGTCAGGGAAGCCTTGAATTACGACTATTAACTTTTGTAACAAGTTATTTATATAACTAGCAAAAACTATGTTTTGAGGTTTTATTACTCTTGTAGATATTAATAAGGAGCATTTTATGAAAATTAATCCAATTGCTTATGGTTATAATGCGAAATCATTTAATTCGCCTCAATGTAATAATATTCAAAGAGCTGATAACCAAAATTCTCATCCGAATTTTGGTTGTAGTAAGCAAGAATTTGGTTGCGCAAGCATTTTTGCGGTAGGATTCGTGGCTACATTATCAGGTCTGCTTTATACAGCTCATATACAGAAAAATGATGCAAAAATGAAAGCTGAACAAAACAAAGAAATTTTAAATAATACAATAAAAACAAATTTTCAAAATTCAAAAGAAGATAAAGACAATATGAATAATGCTATTGTATTTGCAGAGTCATATTTACCATTATACTCAGAAATATTAGGAGATTCAGTTAAAACAAATAGAAATTTTCAAAAATTAAACTCTTTAATAAAATCAGTAACTTCTCCTTCCAGTGAAGATGGGAACGCTATAAGTTTAAATGAAAAAAGAATTGTTGATAATATCTGTGGAAAAAACCGCAATAAGTAGTAGCTAGAAGAAATAGATCGTTCGTAGTTCGTGTTGGACAATTGTCATCCAACACGACAAATACATAAATTTTAATGTCGTGTTCAATGAAAAATGTTGAACACAACCTACAACTATTTATTTTCAATATGAGCGTTAATAACCTTTTTATAAAACTGCAAATCCTTGTAACTTGCATTATGAATGATATGCGTAAGTTCTTTGATAATATCCTGTTTCGTTTCGTGTTGGTTGAAGTCGTAAAAATCTCTTGGTGAAGTATGCAAGACATCACATATTTTTGCAAAATTTTCAGGTTTTGGATACTCTTTTCCATTTTCAATCCTTGAGATTGTCATAGTATCCAGCGCAACTTTTTCCGCAAGTTGTTCTTGCGTAATTCGTTTCGCTTTTCTAATCTTTTGTAACTTTTTGCCGAAGCTCTTTGCAATATCTAACATATTATCTCCTCTTTTATTTTAAGATGTTATGCGAGATAAAATAATGAGCTTTTATGTTTATTTATTAGTATAAATATAGATGTATTAGCTCTATATAAATCACATAAATATCAGGGCAAAACTATTGTATATAGCCGATTTTAAAAGTATATATTAATTTTTGTAACAAAATGTTCTAAAACACTAAAGTTTTTCAAAAATATGCCGTTATACATGTTGCGGAATTAATTTAAAGGACGGAGTTAGATATGTTTAATCTATCAGCATTGATAAAAATGATTAATACAAATAACGACCAATACATTCAAAAGGACGAAATCAAAAACATTGTAGAGAAACAGAAATCTCCTAGTGTTTTTAATGAATATTTTGCTTCAATTGGTAGCGATATTAACATTTCAGAGTTTAGTGAACAAATGTTTCAAATTGCAGATAAAGCAAAAGCCGATACTGGGAACTCTCCAGATATCAAATTCAAATCCAAAGTCGATAAAAAAGAATATGAAAAATGTTCATTTGAAGTTATTAATGAGATAAAAGAGGAATGTTATGGCATTTATGGGTATAAAGCCGAAGATAAAACCGCTTTCAATAGAATTTTTGCAAAATTATTAAAAGAAGCCGTAAGAGAAGGTGGTATTGAAAATGTATATGAAAAATTTGAAAAACTGGAAATGAAGCAACCTGTAAGTGTTGATTATATCAAAGATACCCGTCGTTATGATGTTCAGCTACAAGCTGGTGTTGCGTTATCAGAAGATATAGATTGGTCAAATTCGAGAGAAGTATTTAGATTTTTAAGTTTTGATGATAAAAATTTTTCAAATACTCCAAAAGAACATTTGCCGGAAGGCTATGACCCAAAACAAGTTTTTGATAATGGTAAAACAAGTGGTTTAGGTATTGATGAAGCACACGCAAACGGCTATACAGGAGAAGGTGTAAGCTATGCAATCATTGATAGCGGAACTTTAGACAACCAAGGACAACAACATAATGATGTAAAATTTAAAGAATACAATGTTTCCAAGTATGCTAGTGAATGGGTAAATCATTTTCATGGTAGAGCAGTTAGCTATATTGCACAAGAAATAGCACCGCAAGCAGATTTATATTATTATGCAACAAATAATTGCGGAGAAATGGATGCCCCTGTTTTAGATAACTTAAAACAAATCCTAGAAAAAAATAAATCACTGCCTGATGATAAAAAAATCAAATTTGTTTCAATGTCAATGCCTTTATATGGCGGAGAAGAAGCAAAGAAAGTTGTTGCAGAATTGGAAGCACAAGGAGTTTGGGTGTTTTATAGCGGTTGTAAAGAAGATAGCCAAACAGGCTATTTGGGTAAAAAAGACCCCATGGGAAATCCAAACGATTTTGATAATTATCAAATAGAAAACGGTTCAAGAATAGATATAATGTCTGATGGTACAGTTGATACAATAATAAGAGAAAATATGTTATATGTGAATTCCGGTGATAGAACTGTTCCAGACCCATCTTCACCTAATGCATATCGTCACGATTCAAGAGCAAGTCAATCATGGTCAATTCCTGTTTTAGCTGGATATTACACTCTTGCATGTCAAGCTGACCCAAGTATGACAAAAGAAAAATTTATGCGTTTAGCAGAAGAAACCGCACAAATAAAAACCTCAACAATACCTATTTCAAAATGCGTTGGAGACCCTGATAATGACTACGATTGGGTTGATAATGGCAGAAGTGAACAAACAACAAATATAAAAATCATTGATATCAATGCTTTATTAAAAGCAATTGAAACAGAAAAAGAACAAAAAGCTGAATAGAAAGAAGCTAATATGGCAATTGATGGTGTAAACAACAAACAAATGAAAACCCAACAGAGTTATGAGGATATTGGAGCTTTTGCAGACAGACTTAACAAAACTGTACCTGATACAACTTCAACAGTAGAAGAAAAAAACACGCAATTGAAGTCAAAAAAAGAATTATGAACCATCCTCAATGCCCAAGCGATACGAAAGTAACTCTTCGTAAGGAAATTGATATTATTCAAGCAGAAATTGACCGTATGGATCACGATACCACTATGAATACAAGTGTTTTTGGAACAAGAAATAATTTAGGATAACAAGATTATGAGTGATGGCAGAATTGATGGACGATTTGTTGTAAATACAAATCTTGCAACAAGTATTAGAAGCGAACTTGGAATTTCAGTAATTTTTAAGATTTGATGATAAGCACAAAATGACCTTCGGAACTCAAGAGCAACTTATGGAAAAATGGAAGGCACAAAATAATTAAATATAGTATTATCGTGTTCAACATTCTTTATTGAACACGACCTACAATTTACTTGTTTTTATTTACTAAACATTTTTAAGATAAAAACCAATCTAGTGCATATATTTGTTTAATTCCGTTATAAGAAACCTTTGGGATATTATCCATCGTTATCAAATATTTAGGATTATGATCTTTTATATTATTTAAAGGAGTAAGCTCTCTGGTCAAAGTTTCAACATTCATAACAGTTTGTGCAACTTGATAATATTCAATTTCGCCATTTTTTTCTGCAACAAAATCAACTTCCAAGTTATCAACTTTTCCAATATAAACTTTAAAACCTCGTCTTATTAGTTCCAAATAAACTACGTTTTCTAAAATATGTCCCATATCAACATATTTTGAGCCTAATAAAAAGTATCTTAAGCCAATATCTACAACATAATACTTCTCTTGCGTTTCCAGATATTGCTTCCCCTTTATGTCATATCTGTTTGCTTTATACAAAATGAGACTATCTACTAAGGCTGACAAATAGTTTTCAACTGTATGATTAGATACCTTTCGCCCTTTTGAAGTCATAGTATCACTAATTTTTTTTGGAGTTGTAATATTTCCAATATTATCAAACATAAATTTGATAATACTTTCTAAAACTGAAACATCTGAAATTTTTTTTCTACTTACAACATCTTTTAAAATGACTGTGTTATAAAGACCGCTTAAATAGGCTTGAATTTGTTCGTTATCTCCTTCTAATTCTGTAATATATGGGAAAGAGCCGTTTTCAAGGTATTGTTTGTATAGGGTTGGTAAATCTCTATTATCATTAAAAACTGATGTGTATTCTTTGAATGATAATGGTAGCATTTGAACTTCAATATAACGTCCAGATAATAGTGTTGCAAGTTCTCCGGACATAAAATAAGCATTAGAACCAGTTATATATAAATCAACATTATCCAAAATATACAAGCCATCAATTGCTTTCTGATAATCTTGCACATTTTGTATTTCATCCAATAATATATAATTTTTTTTATTTGGAGCAAGCATTGATTTCAAGTAATCATAAAGACTTTTATAATTTCTTAAATTATCAAAATCAGGATTTTCAAAATTTACTGTAATAATTTGAGTAGAATCAACTTTGTTTTCCAACAAATAATCTCGAAAAAGCTTTAATAATGTTGATTTTCCACATCGTCGAATACCAGTAACAACTTTAATAAGTTTCTTGTCTTTAAATTTTATTAATTTTCGTAAGTATTCATCACGTTTAATCATTGTTAACTCCTATTATAATAGTACAATTTTTTAGTCAAAAAGTCAAGTTTTAGAAGTGTGTTTCCATTATTTATTAAATCAAATAAGTTTTGGAAGCTAAAAGTGCAAATTAAAATCAGATGACAAAAAGTTATACAATAAAAAATGTCGTGTTCAATGAAAAATGTTGAACACGACCTACAATTTTATAAAAACTCAACTAAGCCCAATATTTATCAAGCCATTTTGTCGGTTTAACGTATCTCAAACCGCCTTTACCCATAAAGCCTGCATAAGCTTGTTCCGGAGTTGGACGACCATGGAATACAATAATTTTTGCTTCTTGCGGATCTCTAGGCATCTTGAAGAAATTAAGCGGAAATGGCTGCAAACAATTACGTTTAAAGCTTACGCACCAAGAGCTGTCCCAGTATTTAAGAATCCCTTTTTTCTCCATTTCGTAAGAAAGGAATGCTTGTTCGTTTTTATAATCGTGGCGAATTTCGTTACCAAGTTTGTAGAAATTCTGCAAAACTTCCGGATGTTTACCAACTTCAAAACGGAACACAGAAGAGTTTCCGATAATATCATTAGGAAAATCCCAATCCTTAACAATCAAAAACTCACCTTCTGCTTCAAAAAATGGAGTCAAATCACTTCTAATAACAATATCCAAGTCCAAGAAAAGAGCTGTTCCTTCTAAATCCGCCAATTGTTCATTGAACAAAGACAATTTTCTCCAGCCTTTATCTCCAATATTCGGATTATCTTCATAAGGTGGAAGTTCTCTAACCTCAATACCGTCTGCCAAGCCTTCAGCACTGTCTGTAAAACATACAAATCTATGTGGCAAACTCAAATTCTTTTGAACCATTTTATAAAGTCTGTTGACATATTCCGGTCCAAATTTTGTTCCCCATTTTATGCAGATAACATTTTTTGTCATACTCCCACTCCCATTAAAATTTTATAATACATATTGATTATAGGTGAAATCCAAGATTTCGTCAAACTGTTCTATTTGATGAAATAATCGAAGTCGTAGGGTGGGAATAACGAAGCGGTTCCCACCTTATTAATTGAAATTTCATCCAATCATGATTTTTTCTAAACCTTTAACCGCATTAGCAATCTCATCATTGACAATTCTATAATCAAAATGTTTAGAATTTTCCATTTCTAATTTAATAGATGCAAGTCTTTTTTGAATAGCTTCTTCTGTTTCTGTATGTCGCCCACGTAATCTTGATTCCAGTTCTTCAAGAGAAGGTGGAGCGATAAATATCAAAACAGCTTCCGGCATAATCTTTTTAACGTTCAAAGCACCTTTTGTATCAATTTCTAATATCAAATTATCGCCATTTTTCAAACAATCTTCTACGAAGCTTTTTCTCGTACCATAATGGTTACCGGAAAATTCTGCCCACTCTAAAAAATCTTCATTTTCAACACATTTTTTAAACTCATCTTTGGTTAAAAAGAAATAATTTTCGCCATGAACTTCTCCATCTCTTTTTCCTCTAGTTGTACAAGAAATTGAGAGTTTAAATTCAGGATGTTTTGCTAAAAATTCTTTTATCACAGTTCCTTTTCCGACACCTGAGGAACCTGATATTACAAATAATCTATTCTTCATCTTCAATAATTCCTTTGTGAACCACTGTTTCGAAAGTCATTGCAGAATTTTCTTTCTTTTCTTGCAGTTCGTCTTTCTTTTCCACTTTGATTTCTTGAGCAGCCTTAGCAGCTTTTAAACAAGCAGCCAATTCTTCCGTAAGTTTTGGCATGTCCATCTTGTCCGTGCAAATTTCGATGTAGCACATCTTATTCATAATCTGCGTAACCTTTAAAGCTTTGTCAAAATCATCTGCCGTTGTAACTTTTGTCGACCAAACATCGCCATCAAATACACGTGCAAATTTTGAATAATTCATTTGCATAATTTCGTTAAACTTATCATCAGGACTATCGGAAAGTACACGTTCAATTGTATAACCGCTGTTATTAAGAACAATAATCACAGGCTTTAAACCACGTCTTAAGATATTCCCGATTTCCATTGCCGTAAGCTGATGAGATCCTTCACCCGTAATCATTACAACACGAGATTTAGGTTTTGCAACACACATACCTAAAGTTGCAGGAGTTGCCCAACCAATAGAACCCCATAGTGTTTGCGTTTGAAGTTCTACGCTGTTTGGCATTTTCATCGGCGCTACACCGTGCGGAACAATTCCGGTTTCTGCTATTAGAATATCATTTTCTTTTATAAATTCTTGTAATCTCGGATAGATATAAGAAGATGTTAATATGTCATTAGACACCTCTTTGTGTTCATATCCGATAACAGGCTTTTGAATACGCATATTTTTCGCATCAACTAATTCAGTAATTGCTTCTAACATGTCAGCCATTTTAACATTATCATACTTAACACCATCTACATATGTATAGGTTCCATAAATTGCAACATGATTATTAATTTTGTATGGTAAATTAAACCCAAATGCATTCAAATCAGTATAAACCGGTCCAACAGCAATTAAGCAGTCCGTAGTTTCCACATATTCTTGCGCAATTGGATTCTCAAATTTTGCATAATATCCGCCTAAATATAAATCATAATCCATATCAATAAGATTTGTACCCATTAAAAAATTGGTAACAGGAATTCGTGTTTTTTCTACAAATTCCTTGTATTCAATTCGTGCATCAAATCTTTTTACTAACAAATCGCCAAGAATAACAGGTTTTTCAGATTTATTAATCTTTGCTGCTATTTTACCGGCAGCAACTCTTAAATTTTCTTCGTTACTAGTCCAATCATAATTCACATCATTACCAGAAATTTCCATTTTAGCAATATCCATCGGTATTGCAACATAAACCGGACGTCTTTCTTTTACAAAAACTTTTAAGATTCTGTCTATTTCCATTTTTGCATTGTCACGTGTAAGGTATGCAGATGCTGCTGTCAAAGGCTTGTGAGCTTCAAAACAAGCATGATAATCTACATCTTGAAAATTATGGTGTACGCAAGTTTTGTTTTCAATTGTTTTTGTAGCCGGTACTCCAACGATACTGATAACCGGAACATTCTCCGCATTAGAACCGGCTATTGCGTTCATTGCACTCAATTCACCAACCCCATAAGTTGTTATAATCGCACCAAACCCTTTTAATCTTGCATAGCCATCAGCTGCATAACCTGCATTAAGCTCATTTGTACATCCAATCCAATTTGTATTAGGGTTGTTCTCTACTGCATATAATATATTAAAATTATAATCCCCCGGAAGTCCAAAAAAGTCATTAACCCCCAGTTCTTCCAGTTTCTTTACAAGATATTCGGCTGTGTTCATTCTCTTTCCTCTCCAATTATTAAAGAAATAATATCACAGTGAAATTACCTTTTCCAGTAAAATTTTTATTAAGATTTTAAATTTGTGGCGCTCCTAATCTTCGTACCAATTCTATTACTGTATCTTTCATTTTGCATTTGCAATCCATATCCTTGAAATAAATTTTAAACAAATTACACTTTGAACAAACACATCCTAATTTGTAGCAATCAACCGCAGTTGGAGTCCAACTCTTTGACATTGTTTCACTACATGATACATTGTATCTGTAACCCATATCCAAACCTCTACCCAGCATATTAAACGTTGACTTTTTCAATAATATATGATTAAATATCCATTGATAGTTTACATTATGTATTTAATTGTAAGATAATGTGATACATATGTCAAGTGTTATTTTATTTTTTGGTGAAACGATGAAGTTAGATGAACTAATAAAGCAAATATCCGACAAAACCGGCAATATCATAAATCAATCCGCCTTAGCTGAAAGCCTTGGTATAACAAGACAAACCGTTAGCAATAGAATTAAAAACGAAAGCGAAGTAACGGTAAGTGAACTCAATCGCATAGAAGAATATTTTAAAATAGATTTGACAAATAATTTTACAGATATTGCATATATTGATTATTACGAAGATGTTTTTGCAAGCTGTGGGAATGGCAGCATAGTTTTTTCCAGCGAAAAAACAAAATTGCCTATACCAACATCAATGATTTGCGGATACTCTAAGAATAAATTATACTCTATGATTAATGCGTCCGGAAACAGTATGTCGCCAACGATAGATAATGGCGACAAGCTAATTGTTGAACATTGGAATGGAAATCAGATTCAGGATAATAAAATCTATGTATTTTGCTACAATGGCGAATTTTTTGTGAAACGTTTGTCTAAAAATCTGGATGAAATCATAATAAAATCAGATAATCCGGAATATAGACTCCGAACAATCAGCGGAAAAGCTGTTCAAGATTTAACTTTGATTGGAAAAATAGTGGCAACCGTAAAACAGCTAGGATAAACTGTTTTCATCAGACTTTTTAAAATTCCCTTTATTAGAACACCTTACTGCATTACTCCTGTTAGGCTATTGATTTTTTCATCATAAAGATGTAAATAAATTGATGAAATATAAGAAAGGAGTTTATTATGTACGAAGAAAGCAAAAAAGAACACTGGTTCAAAATTATCGGTATAATTCTTGCGACATTTATTGGTGCTTTTTTAGCATTTTATGCAGCCGTAGATATCACCTTACATAGATTTATGGAGCCAACTTATAATTTTCGCAGAATGGAAAAAATGATGCAAAAACAGCAGAAAAACTTAGAAAAAATGGATGCTCAATTTATGGAAAATCCATTTGAACCTAAGATGGCGCCAATGCTAGTCAACTTAGTTAAAGAAGCAAATGAATATAAAATAATTGTTGACTTAAAGCCAATTGGTGAAAACGAAAAAAATGTTAATGTAAAATTAGACGATAACACAGTAACTATATCTGGCGCAATTGATAAAAAAGAACACCACAGAGAAGACATTATGAACTTTTCTCAATCTTATTATTTAGATGAAAAACTTTTGCCGGACAAAATTAACAAAGAGAGAATTGGAAATAAATACATAATTACAATTCCGTTCAAATAAAAACCTTACGACCTCCCTGATTAGGGAGGTCGCAGCTGTTGGCAAAGCCGTGCTGAGCTATACAGCTGCGGGTGTGTATTTTTAAAATGAAAAGTGGAAAGTTGTATTAAAACAGTCCGTAGTTCTACATACCGGTTTGCCGTCATTGCGAGAAAATTGAGGTTTCCGGCTCATTGTTTGGCAAAAATTTCTGAGAATTTTCGTGGCAATCCATATTGTTACATAGGTTTATATCTTAGCTTTAATCCTATCAATCAACTTTGAAACACTATCTTTTTCTTCTTGCGGGATATCAAAATTCAAATAGTCTTCAAAGTACTCTATTGCATCTTCATAATCATTTCTTGCTAAAAATAAAACACCAACTTTTTTGTATGCCAGCGTAAATTTATCATTAACAGCAATCGCTTTCAAATAATTTGAAATTGCTTTATCAATCTCATTATTAGCTTCATAAGCTTGCGCTAAAGCATAATAAAGAAGCTCATTATTTTCTTGATATTCAATAACAGTTTCAAAGTTAGAAATTGCGCCTTCATAATCTCCAAGTTCAAAATATACATGACCTAAATCATAATAAGCGTCATAATTTTCAGGTTCTCCATCAAGAACTCGTTCAAGCTCGACAATCGCATCTTCCCATCTTTGGTCTTCTATATAAACTCTTGCAAGCAAATGAGCAATGGCCAAATTATCTTGTAATTCGTAGCTGCCACGTTGTAAAGTTCCTAAAGCTGATGACAAATCTCCAGCCTTATAGTATAAATCTGATAAATTAATATAAGCTTGAGCAAGTTCAGGGTCTAATTCAATCGCTTTTACATAAAACTTTTCTGCTTGATCAAAATTTCCAAGGCAAGAATAAGCTACACCCATGTTATTATAAATATCAGCATTATCAGGCTCGGTTTCTAATACAGAACTAAACGCATCAATAGCTTCTTTATATTTTCGTTCTTTAAAAAGGCTCATTGCCTTATCAATTTTTTCAGACATTATAATTCATCCTCGTCTTTTGTATCAATGTTATGAATAATTGTTCTAACGTTACCTTCTGCAACGAAATCTTTAGGCTCCATTGTCATCTTGATTTTGTCTGCAATAATATCCTTATCTTGTTGAACGATTTTAGAACGTCCTACAAAATACACTTCATTTGGTTTTCCTGTTTCTGCATTAGGAAAAACTGAAACCTTTGGTCCTTGAGCAAAGTAATCATCATACCAAATTTTTACGTGACCACTTCCAATATAAGAATTCTGTCTTTTGCTATATTGCTGATAATCAGAGTGAATTGTAAGTTTTTTACCGTCATCGGAAATCGCAACAGTTTTTGTATTACCGCTAACGCTCATTTCTTCTGTTATCGGATTGTAAACAAAGTGATGACCTTCTGATTCGTTTTGAGCTTGCTTAACTTTAGCATTACCTATCAAGTCAATTTTTCTTAAACCGCCTTTTTCATCCGCAATAATTACCGCTTTATCAGAATAAGAATCAATATCTTTGTATTTCATTGTAACACCGCCGGTACAAACCATTACGCTGCTCTTAATATCATATTCCTGTGCGTCTGCGTTTATTACAACAATCGGTGTATTACCCTCTGTGATGATAGATTGCGCTTCACCTTCGGCTCTTACAACTTTGTTAATAAGAGAAACTTTCAAGATATTAGCCTTAACTTCTCTTTTTTTATTTTCATTTATTTCATAAGCATAAGGTCTGTCGTAAAAAGTTGCAGTATCAAGCTTATTATTACGTCTAATTGACACATCGGCTCTGTCACTTTCTACCGTTAAGTTATCTAACCTAACCTTAACACCACCGTCAAGTTTGATTTTCTTTTCTTTATCAGAAAAAGTTTGAGTTTTTGAATCAATAATTAAATCAGATGAAAAAACTGCCAAACTCGAAAATATTAACAATAATAAAACCAGAACCTTTTTCATTTAGTCCCCTTTTCCTTTTATACTAAATTTATTTTTTTCCACTCATAGCAGAAAATGCAGAACCACCCGCATCTTTACCATCTTTGCTATACAACTTAGTAGTTGTTTTACCTACAATTTTAAACTTCTCATAACCGGCAAAAATAATTCCTTTTTGCGCTGTTGCTATCATCTCATTGTCTTTCTTAATTACAACATGTCCCTCTGCAATAGTGTCCTTATCAGAACCGGACCAAGTCAATTTGTCCGTATTAAGAGAGGTTGAATCTTCTAAAACAATATAAGTGTTTTCATAAAGCGTAATAGTTCCGGTCTTTTCATCGTACGTTCCTTTAGAAGACTGAAAACTCATTGCTACTTTATTATCTTTATAAAAATTACCGATTACATTATTTAATGTTGCAATACTATTATCATTGCTGTAATGACCTGTTTCACCATAAATTTCAAAATATTTATTACCCTGCTTTGTTTCAGTAATAATAATTCCCTTAGCATCAACTTTTTGCTCATCAGGAGTACCTTTCAACTGCGCACGAGTATAATTGCTTGTTATAAAAACAGCACTCAAAAATGCCCAGCCCATCACTAATACAACCGCTAAGGCAACTATCAGATAAGTTCTTTTTTTCTTATCTAAATTCTTAATTCTCTCATAAAATCTCTTTAGATTTTCCATAAAAACATTCTAGCACAGGGCTGATATGACATCAACAAAAAGATTACAAAATATAATCTTTTGTATTTAAAGATAATATTTGCACAACTTCTTCTTTACTCTTTGTTGAGCCAAATATCAGCGCAAATATAGGATTTTTTGTATAATCAATCCTTCTAACTTCCAAGATATTAGAGTAATTTTGTAGCCATCTATCATACTCAAATCCGTTAATTCTGGCGCCATTAGGAACTTCAGCAATTGAATAATAAAAGACATCTTTACTTGCATTAGAAAGAATTGTATTCCAATCCGGCATATCTTGCTCAAAGAAACATTCATATACATTTATTCCCCAAATGTACTTTGCAACATCTGCCGCACACCAAGTAGAAAAGCGCATAGGATTAATCTCTATAGGAATAATTTTCCCATCTTCCGTCACTCTTAATTCCATATGGATAGGTAAATTTCTTATGTTTCTCAACTGACCGATTTCACGTAAAAGCAAACCAAATTTTGCCATGTATTTAATCATAATTCCTGCTGATGCCAGATGAATTCTATCAGTAACATCAGAATCAGAGTATGTTGGATGTTGGAAAATATTTAAAATAACAGGCTCGCCATCTCTGTCAAAATATGCATCAACAGAGTATTCTTCTCCTGCGATAAATTCTTCTATAATAAATTTAGAAGTACTTAAAGCCTGTCCAGCGTATGTTATTGCTGCTTGACGAATTTCTTTTTCTAATTTTGAAATAGAATCTTTCCATTCCTTAGCTTCTTTTATACAATATACACCGATATTGTAAAAACCGGATGCCGGCTTAACAACAACAGGAAAACGAATTTCTTCAGGCTTCATTTCCTTCAATTCTTCAAGTTCGGCTCCACGATAGTAGAAATCAGGATACAGTTCTTTTAGCAAATCACGAAATGCGATTTTATCTTTAAATATCCTTATATAATTACTCAGATTAGAATCCGGCAGATTTTTCAATACCCAACTTTGAGCAAGTTCAGAATTTGAATATATAAGAGGAAATTCTTGAGCTATATAATAATTTTTAGCAATTTCAGAAGGTATCATATCAAAGGCACCTTCTTCTATATCAGTTTCTCTAACCGCATCATTATCCAATACCGGCCAATCATTTTGCACAATTGTATCTAGCAAAAATTCTGAAACATAAGGTTTTTCTAAAATTAACATCGCTACATCCTCTTTTTTATATATGCGAAAATATTCCAACTACACTTATTTACAAATTTTATTTTATACCAAAAAAAACAAAAAAGAGGAACCGGTTAAATAACCGGTTCCTCTAAACCTATCTTACATCTATTTCCTCTAGTCCATAGGGAATGCTCTTACTACTGTTACAGAACCATCAACGTTCTTTCTAACTCCTGTATCATTTTGATCATCATCTAAGTCTGCTGCGTATGCTACCGGAGTATAAACTTGACTCATATCAATTGATTTATTTTCAAAACTTCTTAGAACCTTTGCGTTATCGTTGTTGTCCGGATTGATAGTTGGTTCATCAGGATCTGGAGTAGGAGGTACTGGGTCTGGGTCTGGAGTAGGTTCCGGTTTTGGTGCATCAGGACCTACTAAGTATGTTGACTTACCGCTTACTTGAGTTCCATCGTTATAACCATTTTTAGCATTTGTTAATTCGTATGTAATTACATCTGTCTTATTAACTGTAACTTCTTTTTCATCTCTAATGTTTGTATATTTAAGAGTGTAATCTCTTCCAGGGAAATCTACTTTCAATTTGTTAGTTTCTTTGCCAACTGTGATTGTATCAGCGTGAACACCGTCACCAGTAATTTCAATATATTTATCAGGAGCTGTTATGTTAACTTGTTTAGCGTTAGCGCCTGTAAGTTTTACATCACCTTTTGATAAGATATTTGCTACTGATGGAGTATCAATTCTTGTAATGTTACCACCTGCAATATTTATGTTACCGGCATTTTTTACTGTGTTTGGTATGTATTTGTAATTTTCCATAATTGCAATAACAACTTCATCTACAGTGTTGTTTTCAGTAGTACCAAGACCACCGATATAACCATTTGAGGAAAATTCATATTCGTTTGCGGTTAAAGTTGCTTTGCCATCAGTTAATACGTTCAAATTATCAGATTTTAAAGAAATTTTATTTGCAGAAGTATCAACTGTTGTCATAACGTGACCATCAATTGAATGTGCTACCAAGTCACCGCCAATTGTTAAGCTACCATCTAAAATTTTCTTTTCTTCAAAGTTATAGTTACCGATGTGGATATTATCTTTTGCTTCAATCGTAGCATTGCCGCCGATTTTGTTATTACCGACTACGTGAACAAAGTGTTTATAACCTTGTGGATTTTCTGATTTAGCAACAGTTTTAAGGTTCATATCTTTGCCAACTTGAACATTACCAACTTCGAGGAAGCCACCACCATTTGTCATATTCAAATTGCCATCAACCTTAGTGTTTCTTGCATACATTAAAACCCCGTTACCTTCAACATCAACGTCACCGGTTACGTGTAGAGCTTTGCCGTTTGCAACATAGTTTAAAGAAACACTATCATCTGATTTAACATTTAAGTTACCTTTGATTTCGCCACCGCCTACTGTTTTTACAACACCTTTATCAGCGATAACATAAACATCACCATCAATGTTTACAGTTTCTAATCTAACACCTTTTGAAGTATCAAGGTTGCCGGCTGCAAGATAATCTTGACCGTTAGCAGTAACCAATTTCATACCGTTAGCAGTTTTTACAGTACCTCTGGTGATTCCGATTGCTGGAGCCAAAATATTGAATTCACCACCAACATTGATATTAGAATCTTGGATTTTTATAACACCAACTGCGTCATTAGTTGCTACATTTGAAACTTTCATAACACCGTCAACAAAAGTTGCTGTCATTGGTTGAGTAGTAATCATAGCATCGCCGGCAGTTGTAAATTGAGCGCCATCAAATAGTACACCGTTTGGGTTTGAAATAATCAATTGGCTGATGCCTTGATTAGCATTAATTTGACCGTAAATGTTTGACATTCCTTGATTTA
>URPS01000047.1:7500-15736 GCA_900549855.1 uncultured bacterium
TGTCATATTTTGATGTGATTTCAGCTAATTTTAACACTTCTGATTTAACTTTATTAATTGAGTATAATACTCCACCACAGAAATATTCCAGCCAATTTGTTAAATCATGGTTTTTATCGGCACTGTTTAGTGCATCAACATAAGCCCGCCTATCTTGATTGTAATATTCGTCTAAAGTGAAGTAGTTATTGATATTAAATTTGTGAACTGATAAAATCAATGTTGCCATAAGTCTGCTGGTACGTCCATTTCCATCAACAAATGGGTGGATACGTACTAATTCATAATGAAGAATTCCAGCGATAATGACTGGGTACATTTCATCTGCCGAATTGTTTAGCCAATCTAATAAATCATCTACTAAACCTGGCACTTTATAAGCATCTGGAGGCATATAATTTATTTTCTGAGTATGTAGATTGCCAATAAATACGCGAGTATCTCTAAATTTACCTTCATATTCAGGATTGCGCAATAAATCTTTAGTCAAATCTTTATGTACTGATAAAATTGTGTCGGAAGTAATAATTTCATCCGAATATTGATCTAAATGATTTAATGCATTGAAATAATTTAATACTTCCCGTTCTGCTTTAGTAGTTGGTTCTTGATTGTTTTTGATTAATGTTTCTACTTCATCTAAATTTAAAGGATTCCCCTCAATTGATGTTGAATAATGTGAAGATCTAATGAGAGCCTCCTGTTTTAATTGGGTATCATATAATGGGATTATTTTTGCATTGCTGATAACTTCTTTAGCTGAAGCGATTTCTGCAATATAATTCACGATTTTATCAGTATATGTAAATTGAGGTTCAAACATAGTATCAACTTATTTTTCTTAATTGTTATTATGTATGGTGGTTGATGATTAACATATTTTTTGGTTGATGATTAATTTTTTAAAATTTTTTAAATTGCTTATTTTATGATAAAAACAATTTTGATTAATAATAAAAAATGTATGGTGGTTGATGATTAGGGTTGATGATTACTATTTTATGAAAAAATTTTTCTTAATTTTCTTTGAGAATTTGGTAAGTATATAATTATTCTTGTGATTATCATTTGTTAATAAAGTTTTACGGGCAACAAAATTTTTACAGATTTATAGTTAGTTGCCAAACTTTTGTTATAAATGTTTCGAGCCATTTGTCATGAACTTTTGTTTTATAAATCGATTTTTTGTAGGTTTTTATTGTTAATTCTTGTAAAAATTCTCTTGATTCTAGGTAATGATGTTTAATTTCTCGTTTCATTTGTCTCCATATTTGCTCTATTGGATTTAGATATGGAGAGTATGGTGGAAGGTATATTAATGTAATATTGAGATGTAGTGCTATTTTTTTGATAAATGCAGACTTATGAATGCTGTAATTATCTAAGATTAAACATATTCTTTGTTCGGTTTGCATTTTTGTTATCAGGTCTTCTTTTTCCAATAGATTTAAGGTTATTTTTCTTCTTATTTCTCTTCTTTTTTTACATTATTGAGTGATTCTCGATTGCAGTGTTTTCCAATGATTCTAGCAATTGTTGAGGTTGTATCGTCTTTATATTTTTCAATTGTTTTTATTATTTTTTCTGTGAAAAACTTTGTTATTTTCATTGTTTTCCATTAAAATTTCATCTATTTCTTCATCAGTTAATTTAACTTCTTCAATTATTTTATTTAATAATTTTACAGCATTTTTATTTTTTGTATTAATACATCTTAATTCTAGGAGTGCTATTGCTATTTCTGGTGCTGTTGAAGAATTTGTGATTGTGATGGTTGATTTTCCATTTATTGATAATGATCCTGTGGCATTGATTTTGAATTTGTAAAGGATTTACAGTTTGAGTGTGTTTTGTTCATCTTTTATATAATGATTTTTGAGTATATGGTTCATTTTGAAAGGATGCTTCATCAAAAAAGACCATAATATTGTTAGATGATATATTATGTTCTTCTAAGTTTTTTTTAATTGTTCTTCTGCATCTTCAGGTGATTTTGAAAATTTAGGATATGCTTTGCTGTAATTGTATCCTAATTTTCTCACAATTTTTCCTATTTGCTTTAAACTATAATCTACATTGAATTTTTCATTAACAAGAAGATGTACATCTTTCATAGACATATTTGGTGTTTTTTCAATGATTTTATCTAATTCAATCAATTGGTCATAAGTTAATTTTGATGGTCTTCCACCACCAAATGATGGTTTTAAACCTTCTAATCCTTCAGATTCACAAGTTTTTATCCATCTATGAACTGTTTGATAAGATTTTCCCAATATATTTGCCGCATCTGCAATTGTATTTCCTTCACTAACTATTTTAACTGCAATTAACCGCTGATAGTATCTATGATATGCCACATAAGTACTTATTTCTTCATCCAAAGCAGTTTTTGTCATTTTGTTAAAAACATTAATTTTAGATTTTCCTGACATATTTTATAATCTATCACCCATCTATAATAAAAGTTTGGTTAGTAACTATAATCAGACAGAATTTGAAAAAGAACGCCAATTCATCAAGAAAGAATTTGAAGCAGATTATTTTTTAAAATCATTTTTCAAAGTTTTCCTTTTTGAAGATTCACCCTCTTTTGGATTGTCTCCTGAGACAACATACTTTGAAGAAGTTAGAAAATCAGATGTTTACATTGGTTTGATTGGATCGGACTATGGAACCATTAAAGATAATGGATTATCTCCAACTGAAGAGGAATATGATGAATTTCATGCATCTAATCCTGATTCATTTTTCTATATCCAAAATGTTGATAAAAGAGATGCTGAAAGTGAAAGGTTCATCTTAAAAATCCAGCCGGATAATAAATACTCTTTTTTTGACACCAATCAAGATTTGATTGATGAAATCAAGAAAAGTCTGGTAAAATATATTGAAAGAGGACAAAAAGATAAGGATAACTTCGACAAAAAGCTCATCTTAAACTCATCAATCGACGATGTTGACGATGAGGCATATGGATTGTTTTTTGATTTATTAAAAGATGATGATTCATTCACTAAACTAAAAGATATAGATAATAAAGCATATCTGTTGGAAAGGATAGGTGCAGGTGAAATAGTTAATGGTGTTTTTCATTTAAACATTGCTGGAGCATTATTCTTCGCCGAGGATGTCAACAAATTTTTATCTCATGAAATCAAGATGGTGAGATTTAAATGAATCACTAAATTCGATGCAATTGATCGGTTAAATTTTAAAGGTTCGCTTCTAATGGGAATCAAAGAATTTGAAAGATTTTTTAAAAAAAATACAAATTCTGGATTTATCATTGATGGAATGAATCGTATTAATATTGACGAATATCCAATAAAAGCAATTCGTGAAGGTTTCATCAATGCCCTTGCACACAGAAACTATGAAAGGTCATCAAGTTTTATAGAATTCTACATATTCGATGACCGCATTGAAATAATAAATCCCGGAAAGTTAAAATATCCATTAACTATTGAAGACATAAAAAATGATGAAGGAATTGGTCATAGAAATGAGAGAATATGTGACATATTATATAAGACTAATTATATGGAACATATTGGTAGAGGAATTTCTCAAATGATTGGTGAGATGAAGAAATCTGGTTTGGAAGAACCAGAATTTAGTGAAGGAAATGATTCATTTAAAGTAATGTTTAAAGGAAATGGTGGAAAGATATCTCATTATGAAAATAATGAAAATGTTATTAATTTAAAAGATTTGGGATTAAATCAACGTCAAATTGTTATCTTAACTGAAATTATAAACAATAATGTTTCCATGACATATGATGATCATATTAAGATGTTCAATACATCAAAACCAACTGCTGAGAGAGATTTTAGAAAATTGGCTAAACTCAATCTGGTTAAAAAGAGTATAGTGAATAGGAAAGTTCAATTCTCATCACCAGATTATTAAAATGATGGACTTCATCAATTTTTGATGGACTTTTTGATGGACTTTTTGATCAAAGAATCAATTAATTATTTACTATAGTTTTTACAATCATTCTCATTTAATAGATTGTATTTTTAATATAATTGGTAGTTAACTGACTTTGATGGACTTTATTCATCCAATGTAAGTTTTCTACAAATCTTTATTGTGTTATTGTTAAAAGAGATTATTGTATCTAAACAAAATATTATTTTTTTAAAACATGAATTTCTTGAAAAGTCAACTCCATCACATCATCAAATTTTTGAACTAAAACATGTGTAGCATCATCATATTCCACAATATTATACTTATTGCCTGAAAGATTAATGTAAATTCTTAATTCAGATTGATCCACTTTGTAAGACTTTGATAAAATATACTTTGCATGAGGTTTATATGTGTAATTAGTATAATATTCACTTAATTGGTTTGTTTTATAGCAAAAATCTTTAAATTCAAGATATTCATACTTATTTTCTTTCCATGATTCTAACATTAATTCTTTTTTATTTTTTTCATTCAAATCAAGGAAATAATTTATTTTTTTATCAAAATCAATATTTGAAGTAGTTTTTAAATAATCTACTGGTTTTAAAATAACATAAAAGCTATATTTCAAACCTAAATAATCATAACATTCTCTTAATTTGGAAACTATTAATTCTTTTAAACTGTACAGATTATTTTCATAAGTTGAATCATATTCAAATATGAATTCTATGTCTTTCCACTATTCTTCTGGAAAATTTTTTATATGAAAATCAAGTAATGGAGCAATTTTGATAATAATTTCAGATATGATGTAATCTTTGATAAAATTATTATTTGCAACATCAACAAAGTCATTTTTATTTTTTAAAGCGACATCAGATATTCTTTTATGTTTGTCGATTTCAATATAGTCAAAAATTTCGATTTCAGTGAATCCCATGTTTTTAAGGAGTTCATAATTTAATCTGACATCTGCATATGTGTTTAATTTAGGGATTTTGGGTACCCTTACTCTAATTTTATCTGCTCCAACAGTTTCAAGTAAATATTTTAAATTAGATAAAAATAAATCATAACTCCCTTTAGTGTATAATTCATATCTTGTTTTATCCATATCCTTTGTATCCACTATAAAATAATCAATACAATGAATTATATTTTCTATAGATTCTTTTTTAACATTGAGTGATGTTTCAAGTGTGAATTTCCAACCAGTTTTCGCATATTTAATAAACTCCTTGATAAAAGCAGAATATAACAGTGGTTCACCACCACCGAAAACTAAATCCCCTTCAGTTGCAAGAAAATAAAGATTATCAAGTTTTACTTCTTCATATAATTCATCAATAGAATATTTTTTAGGTTAAAGTGAATAATCCCATGTGAATGGATTAAAACAATAAGCGCATCTTAAAGGGCATCCCATACAACCAATTAACGTTGAAACTCCATCACATTCAGAGTTTATTCTTAATCTTGAGATTTTTGAAATATTAACATTATGCATAATTATCATTTTCTTTTAATGTGAAGATATTTTTAATATTGATTTTTTCACCAGATTCGTGTTTTTTAATTAGTTCATTTTCAAGATACTCTAGTTCTGCTTCACATTTAGGACAAGTTCCTAACCATTCTCCTTCGAAAGTGCATTTTTCAATATGAAAATCAATATTATTCTCATCTGCGATTTTTTGTCTGAGTCCATTTAATAAATCGCATTTTTCTTTTTCTTTCATTTTAATCACAAAGTTTTATCTGCAACTATATATAGTAATTGTTATTAATTTGTTATTATAAATATTTTATTAAATGTGATTCAAATGGAATTTTTAGATGAAATAATAGATTTATTAAATTCGGGTGAATTTCAAAAAATAATAGATAGTATTGGTGATTTTTTAGATGAAAATCCAGCATATAAAACTATAGATTATCATCATTTTGCAAATCCTCTTGAAGAAATGTTATTTGATAATTATCTTGGAAATTTTGAATCAATTAAAACACTGGACTTAGATAAACCATTAGAAGATATTTATACTATATATTCAATAGCATATATGAATTTGGGACAAATAAATGAAGCAGAAAAGTATTTAAAAATAGCTAATCAAATTAATCCAGTATCTGCCCCAATATTAATTAGACTATGTGAATTCTATCAATCCAAACATGAAGAAGAAAAGTTAAAAGATTTATGCTGTGATATTTTCAAATATACTTATGATGTTGACATATTAACTTCAAGTTATTTCAAGCTTGCAGATTATTTATATCACACAAATCAGAATATGGAATTATATAATCATCTGTTTAATTTCTCCGTATTCTTAAAATTTGATGAAGAACAAAAACCAGTTAAAGAGGATATTATATACTTTAGCCAAAATAATATTCAAGTTGGTGTTAATCCTAAAATAATTCAACTATTAATGTATTTAATAGCACTTTACAGCCAAAATAATATGTTAAGCAGTTCAGGATACTTTAAAAATATTTTAGATGAAGTTTCTAAATTTAATAATTATTTAAATCATCTTTTGATGATGAAATAGATGAACAAAATGTGGTTGAATTAAAAAATGAAACGGGGGTTGATAATTCACGATTAGAGGAATTAACAAAAGAAGAAATAACTCCAATAATGCAAATTGAATTTTTAAACATGTTAAAAGAGTCCAGATTATATGTGCCGGTTAGTTATGGTGAAAATATGTTTGAGGGTATTGAAAGTGCAAAAGTAGGTGATGTGATTGGACCTACTGTCCAAATCGAGTTTAATATTGAATTTTTAACTGATGATAAAGGAAATAAAGCAGTTCCTTTATTTACTAGTGATGAAATGATGGAAGCTGCAGATTTTAGAAGTTCAACATATGTATTATATATGGGTGATTTGGCAGATATGTTAAAACAAACTGATAGATATTCTTTAATTGCAATTAATCCATTTACAGATTATAATATTAATGTGCCTATGGAAACTTTTTTAAGTTTATTTAATGACGAAAATGAATTTATTGATATAAGAAATGATGAAATAAGAGAATTGTTACGTCAAGATTCTTTATCAGAAGACAAATTAAATGAATTTGGTGAAAAATTATTAACTTCAATAATGATTACTGGTTGTGTTGATGCTGAGGGTACAAATTTTGTTTTAATATGGGATGACGATAATAAACCGCATTTGCCTTTATTCACAGACATTGATGAGTTTAAAAAGATTTTTAATAATTATGAAAGAGATATTTATCCTCAATCATATCAATTTAAAGACCGGGTAAATGTTGCAAATGAAAATATTGTAATAAATCCAGCATCTGAATCAATAATATTGAATCCAGAAATGTTTAAAAGCTAATATGAATATTTCAAGAAATATTCCACATATAAAAAAATATCTGGAGGGAATATATGAATGATAAATACATGGGGAAAAGAAGAAATTACAAAGTTAAATTATGAATTTAGACAAGATGGAATATATGATAAAAAACTTCAAAAAAGTTAAAATTAAAATTTCTTGAATATAATCAGGGACTGTCAATGAATTTTGGTTTTTCAAGACATAATATTAACATTGATTTTGAAAAAAAGATAATGAAAGGCTGTATAAATAAAAATATGGCGAATAAAGATATTGAAATAGTATTTGAATTACTTGAAAAATATCATATTTATCAATTAAATAGTGGAAAATATTGGAAAAAATTAACTTATCATTCGTCATCGTATTTTGATGGATATGAATGGAGTCTTTATCTAGTCTTTGAAAGAGATAAATATTTGCGGATTTTTAATGGTAATGATTATCCAGATATTTTCACGCATTTAGCTCAGGAAATCATTGATTTAACAGGAAAAGATATTTTAAATGTAAATTCTATCGATGAAAAAGATTTTAAATTATATAAAAAATATGGGGATGAAATATTAAATGAATAAAAGGGATGATGCCATAAATAATAAAATTTTAGTAGGGATTATAACTTGAGATTAATAAAAAATTAAGATAAAACTTTGAAAAATGTGATTTCAATGGAAAGAATTGAAGATTCTTTAACAATATGTAAATTATTATTTAAATCAAGAAAATATGTGGAATTGATTAAATATTGTGATGAATTATTGGAAAAATACTCTGAAAATGGAGTCTGTAAAATTTTATAGGCTTATTTGATTTTTATGTGTTTTTTCTGTCCAATTTTCCATTTGGTAGTCTAAAAATGTCAGGATTCCGTTTTTAGTTTTGTACAATTTTTTTATTTTTTCTGGGTTGGTTTGTCTGTAGTAATTTTCGACT
>URPS01000048.1 GCA_900549855.1 uncultured bacterium
TATTGACTTTTAAATCTATTAGATATATTATGACCTTGTATCGATATATTTTGATACAAGGAATATGAGTACATGAAAAATATTGAACTAAAAAATCAAAATAGAACTTGGTGGCGTTGGTCAGTTTAAGACTGTCCATATTGTTCATCGTCTAAATGATTTTATGAGGCAGTAAGGTTTTGTTTATCTGCCTCAAAGTTATTTGTAAATTTAATTTCTAAAGTTAAAATTTGTAAACAAAACCTAAATAATTAAGCAATTTTTAGTATTTACAAGTTTTAGGAATTTGAACTATGTCATCTGTAAACAATAACAAAAAATTAATAAACACTTTACCAAAGCCGCTCAAACCGGTCGCAAAATTTGTGCGCCACCAAGAGCAAGCTTCGGGTTTATCTACATCCAGATTTATTCAGGATGCAACAACTTGTCTTATTCCAAAAGTTGTATTTTCAAGAAGTTTAGCGGATTTAACAGAAAATACTTTCCTAGAAACATCCGAAGAATCTCTGATGTATTTTGTACCTACGATTTTAGGAGAAAGAGTTGCGAGAAAGATTTTCTCAAAAAATTTAAGTAGAGGTTTAAAAAAAGAGGTTGCAACTACAGGTGTCGAACTTTTAGAAAAAAGCAAATTGAATCCTATTGCAAAACACAATAACAAAAAAGTTATTCCTGTAAAAGCAGCAATTGCACTAGCAGCGATGGCAATTCCTTTAACAGAATTTTCTTTGAATTATATAAAAAATTTGATGACATTAAAAGTTTTCAACAAGAGTGATTTCAAAAATATCGCCTCTCTTGAAAACTCCACTGAGGACAAAGAACACCAAGATAAAGTTAGAAAGAGTGCAAAAAAACATATTGGTTTAGCAGCCGGATTATACGCAGGCTGTTTGGGTTTAGCTGGCTTATTGGCAACAAAAGGAAAAGATTCTAAAGTATTACAAAATATTTCTGAATTTATTGTAGCTCCAGGGACAAAGCTATTCAAAAAATCACCAAAAGCAAAAAATTTCTTTAACAAATACACAAATATGGATTTCAATAGCCAAAACGGCAAATTATGTTTAAGCAAAGGGCAATTGACATCAAGCGTTCTAATTGGTGGTGCAGGTTATTTTGGGGCTTCTTCTGACAGAGGTAAAGAAAATTTAAAAGAAACCGCAACTCGTTTTCCTCTAGTCGGTCTATACGTAATTACCGGTAGCGAACTTGTAGAAAAAAGATTTAGAAAATTATTGTATAAAATGGGGAAATGTAAAGATTTAATCGGTAAAGATTTGAATGTTCCACGTTTTGATGATTTGGGTAATTTAGCTCAAAAACTGGCGAAGAAAAGAAATACTACTGTTGAAAATGAGTACAAATCACTAGTTAAACAAAAAGTATTGATTTCAGGTTTACCTTACGTATTTTCAATTGGCGTAATGGGATTTTTTGTTGCCGGCATGACAAATTATTTCACTAAGAAAAGATACGAAAACGCACAAAAACAAAAGAATTTATGCTAACATATTGATATGGATTTATTTACGCAATTAGAAGAAATAAATAAGCAAACACCGCTTGCGGAGATATTAAGACCGAAAACATTGGATGAATTTTTAGGTCAATCGAATGTTGTTGCACCAAACTCTCCACTATTAAATCTTTTAAAAACACAGAGATTATTTTCCTTAATATTGTGGGGA
The DNA here is from genome assembly GCA_900549855.1 of uncultured bacterium. Taxonomy (GTDB): domain Bacteria; phylum Cyanobacteriota; class Vampirovibrionia; order Gastranaerophilales; family Gastranaerophilaceae; genus CAG-196. Next base: position 1,695 of record URPS01000048.1, read on the forward strand.
ACTCCGGGGTGTGGAAAAACAACTTTAGCCAGATTAATTGCTACAAAAGTAAACGCACAATTTATAGAACTTTCTGCTGTAACTTCGGGAATAAAAGAAATTAAAGAAACTGTTGAACAAGCTAGACAAGCTTTACGTTCCGGACAAAAAACAATTTTATTTATAGATGAAATTCATAGATATTCGAAAACTCAACAGGATGCACTGCTTCCTCATGTTGAAAACGGAACAATCTTCTTAATCGGCTCAACTACAGAAAATCCATCATTTCAAGTTGTTCCGGCTCTTCTTTCAAGAGTACAGGTAATCAGACTTAATCCTATTAACGATGTAAGTATGGCAAAAATCGTTAATCGTGGATTTGAGTATTTGGAAAAGAATTATCAGCCGATACAGTTTGATGATGAAGTTACAAAATTTATCGTAAATAATGCACGAGGCGATGCAAGATGTGCGTTAAATCTGGTTGAGAATTCATATTTTGCAAGCAATTTTTCTAATGATACAAGACTTTTATCTGTAGATATATTGGAAAGTATTACTCAAAAAAGAAATACAAGATATTCTACTCAGGAGCATTATGATTGTGCTTCCGCATTTCAAAAAAGTTTGAGAGGATCTGACGCTAATGCCGCTATTTATTATTTAGCCAAAATGATAGAAGCAGGTGAAGACCCTCGATTTATTGCAAGAAGATTAATCGTCTGTGCGGCAGAAGATGTAGGCTTAGCAGACCCAAATGCCATGAATATAGCAGTGAATGCTTATCGTGCTGTGGAAATTATCGGTCTGCCAGAAGGTAGAATTCCTCTAGCAAATGCTGTTGTATATGTAGCCAATGCACCAAAATCAAATAAAGTTTATTTAGCCATTGATAAAGCTTTGATGGACATAGAATCCGGCAAAGACTTTCCGCCTCCAATGCACCTAAGAGATACGCATTACAAGGATGCAAAAAAATACGGTTTTGGAGAAGGTTATATCTATACTCATGCAGCACCGGACATCAAACAACAATTCATGCCGGATGAACTCGCTAATACAAAGTATCTTGAAGATTAAATGTTCGGCAATTCAATAATCGCAACATTTTCAATATGATATGTGTGTGGAAACATGTCAAACGGTTGTATGAATTGAACCTTACAACCTTTTTCTATCAAGTATTTTAAATCTCTGGCTAATGTTGCAGGATTACAACTTACATAAATAATTTTACCTTTTGTTAGTTTGAAAGCATAGTCCAAACTCTCTTGAGAACAGCCTTTTCTAGGTGGGTCAAGAATCGTTACATCAAATTTACGTCCTTTTGTTTTTAATTCTTTTTCAAAAAATTTACCGGCATCCATATTGTGCAACTCTACATTTTTGATAGAATTTTCTTTTAAAATTTTATCCGCTAGAATAACCGATTCTTTCACTTCTTCAACACTTACAACTTTTTTAGCGACATCAGAAAGACAAATTCCAAACGCGGTAATCCCTGCGTAAGCATCTAATACTAATGGTTGGTCAAAATTCTTTGATATATAATCTTTAACAAATTCAAAAATATTATTTGCACTACTTGGATTAACTTGGAAGAAAGTTTTTGCCCCAACTTTGAAAATTTTGTCACACAACTTTTCTTCTATAAATTCTTCACCTTCAACAAGTTCAGTGTTTTCGCCTAAAATCAAGTTTGTTTTCTTTGAATTGAAATTTACCATAACTCCGGCAATATTTTCTAATTCTGTATAAATTCTATGAGCAAGTTTTTTTAGTTTATCAAAAACTTTTGTCGAATTTACAACTAAAACAACTAAACTCTTTTGATTGTAATTAGAAGTTCTAATTACAATATGTCGCAAATCTCCATTATGTTTCTTTTCATTATAACCGGATAAACCTTCTTCTTGAGCCGCAGTTCTAATAAATTCTATAATATTATCGCAATAAGCTGGTTGAATAGGACAGTATTTAATATTTACCAATTCATGACTTGCCGGTTTATAATACCCTGCTAATATTCGCTTAGAATTCTGAGTTTCAGATACAGGATATTGAATTTTATGCCTATATTCCCTATCTTTAGGGCTTGGAATGACATCTTTTATCTCAATTTCACTGCCACAAATTGAGTGCATAGCATCTATTACAATCTCTTTTTTGAGTTTTAATTGATATTTGTAATCAATAAATTGCAACTGACATGCCCCGCAAACCTTTTGCATTGGACAAAACGGAGTTATTCGATAAGGAGAAGGTTTAATAACTTCTAAAACTTTAGCATTCGCATATGTTTTATTTTTTTTGCCAACTCTTATTTTAACCACATCATCAGGACAGGCGCCTTCAACAAAAATCACATAACCATCAACTTTAGCTATACCAAAACCAAGATTTGATAATTTTTCTATCTTTACTTCTAAAATTTCAGGAATATCTTTTTTGTTTATTGTTTGCATGGCTTAATCACTTGTATGTTTCTTGTTTCTGACAATTCTTGTCGAGCATCTCTTATTATTTCTTTATATTCTTCTGAAAGACTTAAACCGTTGCACAATCTATCTATAAAACCGTTATTTACTTTAACGGCTTTTTCTAATGCTCCGACATCTTCCAAAACTTCTTTAATATCCGCTAAATCATATCCGAAAGATTGTTTAGATTGATAAACCATCATTTCGCCAGTCTCAGCAACAAGAGGTTCGCCACCAAGTTCAAAATGGAGTTTGAATACAGATTTCAAATCTTGTAACTCAGCTTGCATAGTAGCAATACTTTGTTGAATTCTTAAATATCTGTCGAAAAGGTAATCTACATTTTCTAATTGTTTCTTTTGCCAATCCAAGCGTTGAAGATATAATTTCTTTAATTTTGGATAAGCTAGCGCTAATCCCATAGTATCAGCCATTGCTCTATGATGATTTTTTAAATCTACATGGAAACGGTTTGTAAGAGCTTCTAAACCATGTGATTCTAAATCAGGAGCAATTTCTTTAAACATAATTTGAGAATCAATTCGTGGATTTTCAAGTTTTTCACCAAAAACTCTCATCTTTGCTTCATTCAAAAATGAATAATCAAAAATCACATTATGAGCTACAATCGGATAATCACCGATGAATTCTAAAATCTTAGGCAAAGCTTCTTCTTCCGTAGGAGCATCTTCTACCATATCCTGCGTAATTCCGTGGACAGCAATACTTGATTTTCTAATATGTTGATGCGGATTAATCAAGGTTTGGAATTCGTCTTTAATTTTTCCGTTTTCCAAACGAACCGCTGCAAATTCAATAATTCTTTCTCTAGTGTAATCTAATCCGGTTGTTTCAGTATCTAAAACTATTTCTATTTCTTTTTTTCTAGGCATTTTTTGTCCTTTATATTTTGGGTAGATAAATTTTCTTTAGCTTCATTTACTTTTATTTACCCCCCGCTTAACACTCCTCTATTAGAATAATAGCATGAATATATAATATATGGTAATATTAATAAGTAAATTTTATTAAAGGAGTTTTATATGGTTCAAGAAATCAATGTAGATAATTTTACTGAAGAAGTTGTCCATTCAGATAAATTAACAGTAGTAGACTTTTTTGCAACTTGGTGCGGTCCTTGCAGAAAATTAGGTCCAATTTTAGAAGAAGTAGAAACAGAATTAGGTGACAAAGTCAATTTTAAAAAAATAGATACTGATGACAATATTGATGCCGCAAAAGAATATCAAGTTAGCGGACTTCCTACTCTTCTTGTATTCAAAGATGGTGAAGTTGTTGAAAGAATGGTTGGACTTATGCCAAAAAGTTCTGTTATTACTAATATTGAAAAACATTTGTAATATGAGTGAGCCGTGAATAGTGAATGGTGAGTAGGAATTATTCACCATTCATATTTTAATTAGTTTTTTGTAAACAAATTTTCCTCCCCATTTACCCAAACTTATATCTATATTATAATTTTTTTATGGCAGTATATTTTTTCTATGGGGATGAAGATTATAATATAGAATTAGAGTTGAACAAAATGATATCAGCTCTCAATCCTGATTTTAAGTCAATGAGTTTGCAAGTATTAGACAATCCTGATTTTCAGAGTTTAATAGGTGCGCTAAGAATGACTCCAATGATGTTTGGAGATATGTTAGTTATCATTAACTGTGATTCATATTTTGCTGCAAATAAAAATACTTTTGACGATAAAGAATTGGCTGAAATAGAAGATGCACTTAAGAATAATACAGAAAATCTGAATATTGTTTTTGTGTACAAACTTCCACGAGATGAAAATAAAAAGCCGGATTCAAGGCGTAAGATTTACAAAATTTTATCCAAGTTTAACGTAAAAGAATTTCCGACTTTTAAAACATATAAAACTGCTGATATTGCTGCTTGGATTAATAAACAGGCAAAAATTAAAGATATAAGTTTAGATATGGAAGCTGTTGACTTGATGATTCAACAAATTGGTAACAACTTGCGTGAATTTGATACAGAATTAGATAAATTAAAATTAATTGCTTATCCTGAAAAAAAAGTTACTAAAAAAATGGTCGCAGAAATTTGTGTATCTAATGAAGATTTGTTTAATTTTACAGAACTTATTATGAAAGGTGAGCGTGACAGAGCTCTTTTAGAATTCAACAAGTTATTAGATAAAAAACACCCGCTTGAAATTCTTGCTGCAGTTCAGACTATGCTCAGAAAATGGATTATTTTGAAAACTAAAACATCACTTTCACCGGCTGAACTTTCTAAACTTACAGGACAGCATGAATTCGTAGTTAAACAAACTTTGCAAAAATTAAAAAAGACAAATACTGCTGATTTGGTAAAATTGAGAGAAAATCTTTTTGAAGCAGAATGTAAAATCAAGTCAGCAGAAGCTATTGACATTGTTTCGGAGGTTGAGTGTGCTATTATCAGATAAATACCCATTTTTAACAAATTATTTTACACAAGCACTAACAACTTCAAACAGAGCATTGCCACAAAGCATTCTTTTTTATGGCAACGATTTTGAAGCTCAATATACTTTATCTAAAGAAATTGCAAGATTATTAAATTGCCAAAATGATAAGTCCGATAATTGTGAATGTTTGAATTGTAAATGGATTAGAGAAGATGCTCACCCTGCGATTTTAACTATATCAAGGATTGATAATAAACCTGACGATGATGATTCTAAAACAGTAATTTCTATTAAACAATCTCAAATGATTAAAGAAAGTCTTATGTCAGCATCGGAATTCCATCGTGTATATATTTTTTGTGATAGAGATGATGACGGTAATATTTCAGGTTTAAATCCATTGAACTTTCAAGCAGAAACTGCCAATTCTTTACTGAAAATTATAGAAGAACCACAGCCAGGAGTAACATTTATATTTTTAACCAGATATATTGAAGATGTCCTCCCGACTATCATATCTCGCTCTCAATGTTTCTTCGTACCTGCTTACAAAACAACTGATTACGATTATAGTTGTATTAACGGGATTTTTACTAATTACTTTTCTTTTGAACGTAAAGATGCTTTTGATATTTCACAAAAATTATGTGATTTAACAAAAGAAATTCCACCGCAAAAAATTCTGGATGGAATTCAAAATTATGTTCTTGCAACATTAAAAAACAATCCAAAGGAAACAGAATTAATTAAACATATTGAATTTATTGAAGATGCTAAGCGTCAAACAAAATTGGGCATAAAACCTGTAAATGTATTTGATGAACTTTGTTTGAAATTAATAAAGTAAACTGTTTTTATCTTAATACATTTTTATTAAAGAATCTTTGATAAAAACCAATTGTTCCAACTCTAAATTTCTAACGCTCTAAGTACTTTCGTAAATTTTTCATCGGGTTCTATTTCTAATGATATCCGCTGACTATTTGCAGGACATGGGAAGGTTAATTTATAAGATTCCAAAACTTGCTCCTCAGTTTTGATTTTCATTTTTCCAAACCCGTACAATGTATCATTATAAACAGGATGTCCAATACTTGCCATATGAACTCTTATTTGATGAGTTCTGCCCGTTATCAAATGAATTTCTACCAAAGTCGCATCATTAAATCGATTTAAAACTTTTACAATAGATGTACTGTCTTTTCCGCCGTCTAACACGCACATCTTATGCGGTTGATTTGGATTTCTGCCAATTGGTTTATTAATAACAAAATTATCTTCCTGAACAACACCTTTTACAATTGCCAAATATTTTTTCTCTACTTGTCCATTTTTCATTGCATTAACAAGATACTCATGAGCCATATTGTTTTTCGCTATCATCAACAAACCCGAAGTATTTCTATCTAATCTATGCAAAATACCACGACGAAATTCACCGTTTACATCAGACAAATTCTCACCATATTTATACATCAGAGCATTCACAAGTGTACCAGTGGTTTCAATAGTTGTTGGATGAGTCAGCATGCCCGATGGCTTGTTTACGACAAGCATATCATCATCTTCCCATATAATATTAAGAGGAATGTTTTCCGGCAAGATTTCGATTTTATTAACTAGTGGCTCAAATTCTATTAAATCATTCTCTTTAAGGATATAAGACGGCTTTACGATTTTAGAATTAACAAGAACAGAACCTTTTTTAATCTCAGTCTGAATTTTTGAACGAGAAAAATCTTGCATATAATCAGCAAGAAAACTATCTATTCTATTGTCAGAAGAAAATTCATCAATTACCAGTTTCATTGTTCTTTGAAAAATTATGCTTTATTATAATTATGACTATTGCTAATACGCTTATATTAATGAAAATATCAGAAATATTGAATACCGGAAAATTTATAAAATTTAATTTAAAATAATCTCTTACATATCCAAAAGCTATTCTTTCGTACATGTTACAGAAAATTCCGGATATTAAAAGTGCTGTCCAAAAATATGCAATTGTTGAAGATTTAGCAGCATGTTTAATTGCATAAAAAGCTATTGTTATGATTGCTGCAATTGCAAAACATACCAAAAAGATTTTGGAATTCTGTAAAATACTAAATGCAGCTCCTGTATTCTGAACCGAAATTAAATCAAACACAGGATTGCTCGGCAAAGCATCAATATTATTGTATACTGCATTAGAAGCAAACAGGTCAAATACGATAAAGAAGATTGTTGAAATGAAGAAATAAATTATCTTACTTATTTTGTTCATCATTTTCCTCTTTTGCAACTTTAGGAACTACATTAACACGTACAATTTTGTATCCGAAACCTGTCAAGCTAAGTTTTATGTTAAAATCCTCAACATCAGCTCTAGTTAAACCTATTGATGCAACTACATATTCATTGACATTATCACTATTTGAAACAAAAATACGTTCTAAGATATTATCTTCCGGAAATTTTCTGTAAACTTCTTTGGCTTGTTTTTGAGGATATTCAACTTTATCACTTGCAATTGACGCAATCGCAATTATATTTGCAGGCGGATTAAATTCTAAAGAAGCAGTATACTCTTCTCCCGCATTGATTTTTTCCGGAGCTGTCAATTTTATATCCAAATTTTTAGCCTCACCATAAAGCATTGTAGTTGTTTCTTTTAGAACTTCATCAGAAGCTACTTTCCACTCACCATTTTCTTTTTTTAAGTGATAAACACTATCTGATTCACTCCTTAAAATACCATCCATTTTTGCTGAAACAGGAATATCTGCAGAAGATGTTTCTTCCACAGCAACTTCAGCAACATCGTCTTTAACGTCTATAGATTTAATTTTAATACCATAAACAATCTTGTCATAAGTACCCCAAATATCCTTAACTAATTCTGAGTATGTGTCGAGATTGAATCCATCAGCATTTGTATAATTTTTATCGTATGTTGCTATAAATTTATCAAAATTTGTCTTATTTGCATACTTCACCTGCGAGTGCAATAAAGATTTAATTTCTCTTGTATCATTTTTGAAAATATCAAGATTAAACAAATCAAAGCTTCCGCCTGCAAACGCAGATGGCATCGTCAATAGTAATGTTAATATGATTACAAATTTCTTCATATTTTAAATTATACTCTAAAATAAACAAAACTTGAATAATACAAACAAATGACTTACTTTTTTGGTGAATATGTGGTATAATCGACACAACAGTAGGAGTTTTTATGCCAAATATTGATTTAGACAACGAATTTTTAGAGTTATTTTTTAATATCACAAACTCTAAGCCGCCAAAAGATGTAAGCCTTCTTGATTTAAAAAAACAATTAATTGATATTGTTGACACCCTTAAAGAGTTGAACAGTTGTGCTAAAAAGCCAATTTACAGTAAAGCTTTTGGTAATGATGTTGTACAAGAAGATGATGGTACTCCTGCAATGTTAGTTGTTGATGATTTGGGTGTTATTACATATCAGTTAAAAGTTTTATTATCACAATTTGATTATGAAATTGATTGTTCTCAAGAAATATATGATGCCGTAGCAAAATTCAAAAAAAGACGATATAAATATATTGTAATGGATTTATTTATTCCAACAGAAAGAGAAGGTTTTATTCTGCTAACAGAACTCAAAAAAATGGCTACTGCTTACGGTACTAATACAACGATTGGTGTTATAACAGCTTCTCCTAGAAAAGAAATCGAAAATCAATGCAGAATGCGTGGCGCAGATTTCTTCTTAGAAAAAAACAGCAATTGGCAAAATGAACTTGTTAAAATAATGAAAAGTTATATTAATGCCGGCAAAGACGAGGATGATGAGGATTACTAAAAATGGAGCAAAAGTCAGTTTTTTCAGTAATCTCTCCAATAATGGTAGGTCCATCCAGTTCACACACCGCTGGAGCTGTTAGATTAGGTTTAATGGCACGCAATATCTACAAAAATTCTTTTAAAAAAGTAAATTTTATTTTGTATAATTCTTTTGCAACAACAGGCTTTGGTCATGGTACTGATAAGGGATTATTAGCAGGAGTCTTGGGTTATTCAGTGGATGATGCACTAATAAAAGACATTTTTGACAACATTGGTAATTCAGTTGAATATTCTTACCAATATGCGCATGATATTTCAAGACACCCTAATTCCGTTGACATCACTTTTGATGACAAAATGACTATTTCCGGAGATTCAGTTGGTGCAGGCGAAATAAGAATAAATAGCATTGATGGTTTTTCCGTTAGCATAGACGGCAGCTATGACACATTGCTTTTAATGTATAAAGACCGTCCGGGAATGATATCAACAGTTAGTGAAATTATTCAAAAACAAAAAGTCAACATTGCTTCATTACATTGTGACAGAAGCTCTAAAGGCGGAGTGGCTTCTATGTATATAGCACTTGATATACCTCTCGGCGAAGATACTGTTGATAAAGTAAAGAAAATTGAAGATGTGTTCTTCGTTACCAATATTAGGAAATTAAAATAATGCCAATACTATCGTTTAATGATTTAATTGAAAAATGTAATAGAGAAAACAAGGCAATTTATGAAATAGCTTTGGAAGAAGAAAGAGTGTTGACTGATGAATGCTTAGATGTCATACGCATAAGGGTACTTGAAAACTTGATTGCAATGAAAGAGGCTATAAAAAAGGGGCTTACATCTCAAGAAAAAGCGGTAAGCGGTTGGTGTGGCGATGATTGCGTAAAACTAACAGAACGTTTTAAAAACAAATCATCCTTGTTTGGTAAAGTATTTGAGAAAATCACAACTTATGCACTCGCAACTGCAGAAGAAAATCTTAGAATGGGAAGAATTGTCGCTTGCCCAACGGCAGGTTCGTGCGGAATTGTTCCATCTGTTATAGTTGCTGTGTCAGAAGAAAAAAACATCCCTGAAACAGAACAAGTAAACGGACTTTTAACAGCAGGTATCGTAGGACTTATTGTTTCTAACAAGGTACAGTTAGCTGGAGCTGTTGCCGGTTGTCAAGCAGAATGCGGAGTTGCATCAGCTATGGCAGCAGCAGCTTTAACTCAAATGCTTGGCGGAACAACATTAGAAATCATAAACGCAGCGGCTCTAGCATTAAAAAATATATTAGGCTTAACTTGTGATCCGGTTTGTGGCTTGGTAGAAGTTCCTTGTATTAAACGTAATGCATTTCTTGCTGTTCACGCCGTTACCGCTTCTGAATTAGCATTATGCGGAGTTGAAAGCAAAATTCCCATAGATGAAATTGTTGATACACTAAAGATTACAGGACAATTAATGTCACCACTTCTAAAAGAAACTTCTCAAGGCGGATTGGCAAAAACAAAAACCGGATTAGAATTAGAAAAAAAACTCTTTAAAAACAATAGTCATTAATATAAAAACCTATTGCATTCAAAAAAAAACTGTGTCATAATTTAATCAAGGTTGGGAGCCGTTAATTGGATGGAGTAAATGAATCTTTATTCTGTTTGATTATGTCTTTTGTTTCATTTGTTTTTATAACAAGAAGTTAAAAGTTTGAAACCAACTGAGCCGTAACATTAAAAAGGATGAGTACCTCACATTCATGAGTGGATTTAAGTTTAATTATGATTTCTTGAAAAAGAATGCTACACCCGGCAGCTGGAGACGCGGGTATGAATACTACCAAAAGGATATGATTCTTGAATCTTATCCTGAGAAGAATTTCTTTAAAGGCAAAGTTAAAGGAAATTACCAAGATTTTTATGTAACTGACTTAATTTTTAAGAAAAATAAAATCGAAGCCAGATGTAATTGTCCATTAAAAGAAGAATGGTGTAAGCATGCTGTTGCGATTGGGCTTAAAGCAATTGAAGACGGCGCATATGAAAAGTGGATGTACGAAAAATATGGTGTTGAACCTGATGTTTCAGACATTGCAACAGAACTTGAAGTCGCTCCTAAAGGCAGCTATATATTCCATTTTAACCCTAAAAGACGCCAAAACTTTTTCTCAATTCTTGTGCGAGATAGAGCCACAAACAAGATAGTTCGCTCATTAGAAAACATTTTACGTGCACTAATTGATGTCCAAAAAAATGACCCATCATTCGAACTTAATGACGCACAAAAAGCTGAATTGGCACTGTTTCAAACACTATTAAAGATTTCTAAACAAGATAAAAAAGCCGGTTGGTACGATATTCCAATTACCAAATTTGCACCGGTATTTCCTCTTATGGCAGAACTCGAAGAAGTTCTTGATGAAAAAACGAAAGAAAGAATTCAGTTTACTGATAATATGTGGAGTCTAAACCTCGATGTTTCAACCACAAGTATCAATGGTGCAACCAATATTGTTTTGGAATTATTCTGGACAAGACCGGATAAAGAAGGTCTAATTCCGTTTGAAGAAGTTAAATATTTTTCTAGGCAAATCAAATGGGGACGATATAAGAACATTATATTCCCTCTCAATATTGCAATGAATGAGCTTCCTCAAAGCATAATTAAATCAACATTTACAGATTTAAAAGAAGCAGATGGCGGAAAATTTGTATATGAAGATTTACCACACTTGCAAGAAATAATGAACGTTTCAATTGCAGAAAATATCAGCAAACTGCTTCTTGAACACAAACCGCCAATAAATATTGTTACTTTGGGTATTGATTATGATCAATCTCTAAAAGCATCATTGGAGTTTGACTATTCCGGAGTAAGAGTGCCTTATACAAAAAGCAAAGACAAATCTCCTTATCTTTCTGTCAAAAGTCAAGAAGAAGATGGACTGGTTTACTGGATTAAAAGAGATTATGAACATGAGCAAATGGCTTACAATATGCTTCTTGCTTGTAAATTTGTTCCTATGCAAACAAATAATTTGGCTTTAGAAAAAGAAAATGCTATTGATTTTTATAATTACTATATCAAGCAAGCAGGTGATGATTGGAAATTTGAAGAGCACGATGACATGAATTTCTTCAAATTGATAGAAGAACCGTTCAAAATGTGTGCAAAAATAGACTTTTCAGAAGAATCAGCTGACAGTATGGAAATTCAAATTTACGGTCAAGTTGGTGATGAAGTAATAAACTTTGATGATATTTATGAAACAATTCAAAGCGGTGAAAAATATGCCCGTGTGAGAAGTCTTGGTTTTGTAGAGTACCCAGCTCAAAATATTTATCAAATCATGCGTTCTTTTAACTCTTTTGACGCATACAGAAATAATGAAAATAAATTTTTAGTTAAAACGTATCGTGTTGGTTTGATTACAGAACTTAAAAACCAAGGATTTGATCTCATAATGAGTGACAAATTTAAAGGATTCTGGGAACAAATTTCAACATTCTCAACCACATCTGACGGAGTTGATATTCCAAGTGGAGTTAACGCAGAATTCCGTGAATATCAGGTTAAAGGTTTCCACTGGCTATGGTTCTTATATCAATATGGTTTAAACGGTATTTTGGCGGATGATATGGGGCTTGGTAAAACATTACAAGCTTTGAGTTTGTTACAAAAAGCCAAAGAAGTTGACGGACCGCAACCGACATTAGTTATTGCGCCAACGACAGTTGTATTTAACTGGGAAGCTGAAATCCAGAAATTCACTCCAGAATTATCTTGTCTGAAACTTTCCGGCCCAGACAGAAAGACATTGTTCAAACACATTCCGGAATACGATATTGTTATTACAAGTTATGCACTTGTTAGACGTGATATAGCAAAGCTTAAGAAATTCAATTTCCGATACATCATCTTAGATGAATCTCAGAATATCAAAAACGCAATTTCTCAAACAGCACAAGCGGTAAAAGAATTGCAATCAGACCACAAACTTGCACTTTCCGGTACTCCTATTGAAAACAAGTTAGAAGAACTTTGGTCTGTATTCGACTTCCTAATGCCTGGTTTCTTGTTTAACGTTGCAGAATTCAATTACAGATACGTAACTCCGATTATGGAACGTCAAGATAAAACGGTTGAAAAACGTTTGAAGCTTCAAATATTCCCATTCATCTTAAGACGTATGAAACGAGATGTTGCCAAAGACTTACCGGATAAAGTTGAAAACATGGCTTACTGCGAACTTACTGATGAGCAGCGTGATTTTTATCTCGAAGTATTGGATAGCACTAAAGAAGAACTATTTAAGAGTATTGAGCTTAATGGGCTTGAAAAGAGCAGAATGTCTATTTTCTCAGCACTTCTTAGACTTCGCCAAATTTGTTGTCACCCTAAACTATACGACAAAGAACACGTTAAAGGTGTTATAAAATCCGGCAAATTTGAATACCTAAAAGGTATGTTAGAACAAATTATTCAAGAAAAACACAGGGTATTATTGTTCAGCCAGTTTGTTGACATGCTTGATATAATAAAAGGCTGGTTACAAAGAGAAGGTATTCCTTATGAATACTTGACCGGTAAAACAAAAGACCGTCAGGCTGCTGTTGAAAACTTTAACAGCAACCCTAACATTCCAATATTCTTGATTAGTTTGAAAGCCGGTGGTACAGGTTTGAACTTGACCGGTGCAGATTACGTAATTCACTACGACCCTTGGTGGAATCCTGCAGTTGAAGATCAAGCAACAGACAGAGCTTACCGTATCGGTCAAACAAAAAAAGTTTTTGTCTATAGGCTTATCACTAAAAATACTGTTGAAGAAAAAATTCAGAAAATCAAAGGTAGAAAACGTGACCTTGTCGATAGTGTAGTTTCTATTGATAGAAATATTACTAAATCACTCACTATGGAAGACCTTAAAGACATCTTCTCCGTCGACTAATACTACGTATGTAGACACTACTGTCGGCTGCTTGATAAGAATGACTAGATTGTATTGCAGTTACAGACTCCGCCTCAAAGTAAAACCTACAAGTAGGGCGCATTCCCTTTCCTCGGGGGAGGTACAGACACTTCTAAAACTTAATTCTCTCCCGCAATATCCATTGAGCGGGAGAGATGTCACGTTAGTGACAGAGAGGGAAGGGTGGGGGCT
>URPS01000049.1 GCA_900549855.1 uncultured bacterium
TATTATTTCTTTATTTCATTTTATTATAATCTTAACATTACTGACTATATGTAAAGATTTTGTAATGACTTGACATGTTCTTGGTATAATTATTGAATGCGAGAGATTATTCATTAGTCGAAATTATTAAGATTAAAGGAAAAGATTTATGAAGAAATTTTTTATGATGTTATTTACGATGCTTATGACTTTTCAGTCAGCGCAAGCTATGAGTGTTGATGCCTTCATGGATAAACATGTTGCGCCTGTATCGGATGCAGTTGCGAAGTTAATCTTCTTTCCGATTAATATTTGCGGTTGCGATGTTCCATTAATTATTTTTTGGATACTTATTGCCGGATTTTTCTTTACATTTTATTTCAAAGGAATTTCCGTTTGGGGTTTCAAACACGCAATTGATGTAATTGCAAAACCCGCTGAAAAACACCAAGATGGATTTGGTGAAGTTTCATCATTCCAAGCATTAGCAACAGCACTATCCGGCACAATCGGTATTGGTAGTATTGCCGGTGTCGCAATTTCTATTTCAATCGGCGGCCCTGGAGCAGCATTCTGGATATTTGCAGGTGCACTTTTAGGTATGTCAATAAAATTTGTTGAAGCAACTCTCGCAGTAAAATACAGAAGATTTAACCTTGACGGTTCAGTATCCGGTGGGCCAATGCACTATATAGCTCACGGCTTAACAAGAAAAAAACTTCGTTGGTTAGGTCAACCTTTATCAGTATTATATGCAATACTTTGTATTGGTGGCGGTATAACCGGCGGTAACATGATTCAGATTAACCAAACTGCTCACCAGTTGGTATTTATAACAGGTAAAAATCAAAGCTTCTTGTATGACCACACTTGGCTTGTTGGTTTGGTAGTAGCAATACTTATTGGTATGGTTATTGTTGGCGGCATCAAGAGTATAGCAAAAGTTACAACAATTCTTACTCCTACAATGTGTATTTTGTACATTGTATCAGGTTTGATTGTTATTTTTGCAAACTTTATGAATATTCCTCACGCAATTATGTTAATCTTAAGAGAAGCATTCCACCCAACAGCAGTAGCTGGTGGTATATTTGGTACAATCATTATCGGTTTAAGACGTTCTGTTCAATCTAATGAAGCAGGAACTGGTGCTGCTGCAATTGTTTATGCAACGGCTCAAACAAAAGAACCAATTTCTCAAGGTTTTGTAGCTTTGATTGAAACATTCTTAACCGGAGTTCTTTGCTTGTTCACATCATTTGCAATTGTATTTTCAGGAGCTTGTACACACGCAGCTAAGGAAATTTCAGGTATTGAATTGGCATCAAATGCTTTCCAATCTGTGATTCCATTCTTCCCTGTAATTCTTTCAATAATTGCAGTGATGTTTGCATTATCAACATTAATCTCTTGGGCTTATTACGGACAAAAAGCTTGGACATTCTTGTTGGGTGAAGGTAAGAAAAGAGTTCTTACATTCAACATAATTTATTGCTTATTTATTATTATCGGTTCAGCAATGAATGTTAAATCAGTTATTGATATTACAGATGCCATGATGATTGCATTATGTGTTCCAAACATTATTGTTCTTTATATCTTAGCACCGGAAATCAAGAGAGATTTGAAAACATATTTGGAAAAACATAACATGAATTTCATGAGATTTTAGAAATATTTAACACATTTTATACAAAGGGGCAGCGCATGCGCTGCCCCTTTTTTAAGCTTATTGCAAAGAAACACACCTGTGGCACGACTGTCTATTTACATGCTAAACTGTTGTTATGTTAGATATAAATTCAGGCGAAGAAATAAGAACTTTATATAAACTGGTTGAAATAAAAGGTGGTAAAAAAACTGTAAAGTTTAGAACCACAGATATTGAACGTGCACTCAAATTTCATAAATGGTATGTTAATCGATATAAACAAGGGCTTTTGATGGAAATAATTCCGGAAAAAAAGAATTATGACTGGAAGGGGAAAAAAGTAACTTATACTTTTGAATAACTATGACAAATCAAAAATACATAGCTTTAATAGACTGCGACAGCTTTTTCGTATCGTGCGAAAGGAAACTCAATCCGGAATTGAAAGGATTGCCGGTATCTGTTGTTTCAGGCGAAAGAGGATGTGTAATTTCACGTTCTAGAGAAGCAAAGGCGCTTGGTGTTCCGATGGGAATTCCACTCTTTCAGGCTGTAGAAAAATATCCGGAATGCATTTATATTAGCGCAAACCATTATGCTTACACAAAAATTTCTAAGATGGTGATGGATATTTTAAAAGCTTCCAGTCCAAATGTAGAAGTTTATTCAATTGATGAAGCTTTTGTTGATTTTACCGGACTTAGCAAATTATACAAAAAGAATTATTATAAATTGGCATATGATTTGCAACAAAAAATTCTTAATGAAGTTGATATTCCGGTATCAATTGGAGTAAGCCGAACAAAAACTTTGGCAAAATTAGCTTCTGATAAAGCAAAAAACACATCAACACATATTGCATTGGTCGGCAAAAATGGAATTCAATCAATGCTTAAACATACAGATATTCAAGAAGTTTGGGGTATAGGACGTAAACTTGGAGTGAAATTGCGTGGATATGGAATCCGTAGCGGGCTTGATTATATTCAAAAAGACGACAATTGGATAAAAACACGCTTTGGGAAAAACGGATTAACCGTAAAGGCTGAATTGATGGGAATTATTGTGTCACCGATTAGCAATGAAATCGAATTGCCAAAATCCATAAGCGATACAAAATCTTTTTTGGAATTTTCATCTGACATCCAATTTTTGAAAAATGAACTCGCTATACATATACATGAAACTTGTTCAAGATTGAGAAAAATTGACTGTAAATGTGCCACCATAGGAGTTTTGCTTAAAACAAAAGATTTTAGAACCTTGTATTCTAAAGTACAGTTGCAAATTCCTGTGAACTTTGAATTTGAGGTTGCAAAAATCGCTTATCCAATATTAGAAGAAATGTTCAAATCCGGCGAACTTTACAGAAGCGTAGGAATTGTGCTAGAAGACTTTACGCAGACATCAAAAGAACAATTACTGCTTTTTGATACGGACGAAAAACGTGAACAAAAAGAAAAACTTGGTAAAAGCTTGGATAAATTGGAACAAAAATTTGGACGCAATATTGTTCGTACCGGTTTTACCAACAAAAATGTTCCATTCAAACAAGGTTTCTTGACTAGTCCTAAAGATGCAGACTAAAACAAGGACAAAAATTTAGCCCATACCCTCTATTTGACTTTCGTATTCAGAATCTTGCTTGGTGTAAGCCTCGATTGCTTTTCTAGTTCCGGAATTGCTTGTACTTTCTTCGCTTGCTTCCGCATCACCTTCAGTTTTATTCTTTGGTGATTTAGAATGTTCTTGACAGTATTCAATATATTCCTTGTAAGTTATTTTGTCGTCATTGTTGGTATCCATAACTTCATCATATTTACTGTCACCACGTTTTGCGTAAACAGCTTCAGCATTAGAAGCAGAGTTATTAGTTTTTCCTTCTTTTTTTACGTTGTCGGAAGCTTTTTTCTGAGCCTGTCTTAGACGGTAAGATGTTGCCATTTCAGCCATTTTTATTCTTTCTTTAACGGAAATACCTTTTTCATCACAATAACTTTTAAATTCGTCGAAAGATATGATGCCATCTTCATCAGCATCCATTTCCTTTATGTACATAGGTTCGCCCTTCTTGGCATAATAAGCAGAATTATTATTTTGAGTATTCATTTTTATACCCGCATTTTGAGTCTTTAAAAAACTAGATTGCATGCCAATATTCATACTGCTTGAGATATTATTTTGCATAATAAAGAGTCCTTTCAATCAAAAAACAACACATCCTGATATAAACATTATATCGCATTTTTGAATAACCGCAATACTAAAGAACAAACAATTAGAAGTTTTGACAGGTTCAATTCCCTAACTTAAATATATTAAACACTACAACGCCAAAATAAAAAGAGCCTGTATGGCTCTTTTTATTTTGGCGGCGGTAAGGGGAATTGAACCCCTGTTTGGAGAATGAGAATCTCCCGTCCTAACCACTAGACGATACCGCTTCAAAACCTACACCGGCATGTAATCAGAATATATTACACTTGACCAATTATCTTCAAAATAACTTATTTGAGTTAGCGTTCCGGTTTTTATCAAATTCTTGAATTGACTTACCGGACTCAATTCCAATGTTTTTGCAATAGCAGACTGAATAACATCTTGAGTAGTAACAACAATAATTCTGTTACCTTTATTTTCTTCTACCAATTCATCAATTTTGTCAGACACTCTTTTGTTGAAATTCTCAAGAGCCTCACCGCCATTAGGCTTTTGGATGATAGCTTCCGGACCGTATTCGTCAAAAACATCTGAATAAGCTCGCCCACTCCATTCACCATGGTTTCTTGCAGGTAAATCTATTGAAGTAATATCTTTTTTAAACAATTTGGCAATTATTTGCGCAGACTGAGTGCAACGTGCTGATGAGCTTGCGTATATTTTATCGTAAGCAACAGCTCTACATTTTAGGTACTCACAAACCTTTGCAATTTCTTCTTCGCCAAATTCGTTAATTTTAGGATATTTGTCCGTATCACAAATTATACCATCCATTGTATGAACAGTTGCACCATGTGATATAAAAGTAATTTTGCATTTACGTTTGAACATTGATAATATCCTTCTACGTTATTATTATAACATAAGATAGGCAAAATGTTCCAGTGTTATAAACTAACTTTCACACCAACATTGAACATATTATTATTTCTTGTTGAGTTTAATTTATCTTTTGTTTGGCTATAACCAACTGTTACGGTTGTATTTGGGTTGATTTGCGCACCAATAGCGGTATTAAATCTTACTTTGTTTTCTGTTTGTTGATTGAATCCACCTAATCTTAAATTTTGTTTTTCTACTCCAACACTTGCTTGTCCAAAGATATTCATACCGGAATTTGTACGAATTCCACCTTTGAATCCGATATTGCCACCACGTTCAACAGCAGATGGAGTTGTTACGTTGTAAATACTTGCATTACCACCAAGACTCCAGTTCTTTTCGTTATAAGTAGCGCTTGTACCGGCATTTAATTTTGTACCAAACATCACACCGCCATGTTGTTTGCCACTTGTGAATTTCAAATCGCCAACAACTCCGGCATTTAATGTGTTTTCAAAAGTATATTTTCCAACTTGATTTTTTACTTGTACTCCATCTTCAACAGTAATTCTAGCATCTCCACCAATACTTGTTCCACTACCTTTACTTTCTGTTCCGACAACCACTCCACCATATAATGAAGCTTGTGTTGCGTTTGTCACTGTAGTCTTATCATTCTTTACTAAGTCTTTTTTTATGCCAAAGCTACTTTTTATGAAATTTGAAATATATGTAGGAATATTGTTCTCATAAGCTCCCACAACAGGTATGTCTATCTCAGCAAGTTGTTTTTTTGTTTTTTCTATTATATCAGCTCCACAACCGGCTTCTTTCATTTGACTTTCGATTTGAGATTGAATTACGTTAATTGGCATTTCACCCTCTTTGAAGTATGAAACATCATTTAAGTTACCTTTAGTGTATGTGCTGATAACTTTTGTATCAGAATAAACCTTTGTATCGTCATTTGTTTGGATTTCTTTTTTATATGTAGCTTTTGCACCAACACTTGTTGAATTTTGAAACAAAGAAGTTTCAGAATTGTTTTTGTAACCAAAACTTACACCTAATTCTGATTTTGAATGTTCATTACTTTTGGCAATTGTTCCTTCTGCAACTGCTGAAACATTGCCTTGACTTGAAAATTCTAGATTTGCTTTAATAGCTGTTTTACCGTCAACTTTAAAATCAAATGGAGTATTTGAATTGTAATCTCTTTTGTCCATCTCTTGACCAAATACAGATTCCTCTCTTAAAGCGAATTCTTGATATGACAATTTACTACCATCTTTAAGTACTATATAACCAGCACTTTCTAATGTTCCAGATTTTTTATAGACTTCTCTCATCGCATCTTTAATATTATCAGCTTCAATGATATATTGCGTGCTATAGTTATTGAATACATATTTATTATCATCAACTTGGTATAACAATGTTGCGTGATTTCCTCCGCCATGCATTTTGCCACTAATCATAACGGCATTTACACCGGCATCTTGTAAAGCAGTCATTGCAAATTCATGTATCGTAGAACAAATAAAACTATTTAAGCTATCACCATCATTTGTATTCAAAATTTTATCTAAAACTTCTTCTTGATTAGCACCAACATTGTCATAATTATGGTTTCCATCATACATACCAGAAAAATTACCAAGAAGGTGGTCAATTGTTCCTTGTACAAGTTCAGGATTATCTTTATTTTCTTTTATGTAATTTGTTAGATATTCATAGGTTTCTTTAGGTGATTGATTATGTTCATTATAGAATTTTTTTAAATCATCAACACCAATTCCTTTATAATCATTACCGGTTGATTGGTATATTGCACTAAAAGTATGGTCATCTACATGAACATTTACTGTAGTTTTATTATCTGAATATATTTCACCTGTTTCAGATTTGCCATTAACAATTGGATTGTCATTTACAAATACAACATTAGTTTCAACATCAATACTCTTCTTATTCTTCTCTTCTGGCATAGAACATCCTTTTTATATCTCTTGTATATATAAAGTATCTGTCTACAGATAAATTGCTTGTTTCGTTAAGTTTTGTTAACAAATCCCATATATTTGAATGATTGACTTTAGGAAAAATAACATTAAACTAAAAGTGTATAAATATAACTAAGCACAAGGAGATATATTATGGGTAAACGACTAGACGGCTCTTCTTTATTCAGCGGGATAAATGCAGGGCTAACAAATTCTTTTTCTCTATTATCAAGCCAATACAGTGATGGATTAACATTAGAGAACTTAAGCACATCTTTAACAAACACAAATGTAACTAATACAGCTTACGGCTCAACTTTCGCATCATATTTAACAAATAATTTTAACAGTGTCGACAAAAACGGTGACGGCAAAATTTCTGCAGACGAGATTCAATCTTTGATGAACAACATTGCAACACAAGGTTTAACAAGAGATCAAATCACAACTTTGGGTGCTTCATCAGGCTTAAGCACTTCTTTGCAAGAAACGGTTTTAGCACACTTTGATGATATTGATGCAAACCATGATGGCAAAGTTACCAACGCAGAAATTAACGCATATGGTGTAAACTCCGATATTCAGAAACAAAAAACTGCTGATACAAACAGACTAGTCAACAACATGTCTATGTTTTATGGCGATGATTTGACAGAATACGAAGGTAGTATAATGGATTACAGACTCTTGGATGACGATGAGAATAGTTAGGTTAAGTGTTATGAAGTAAGGTTGGGCGCAGCGTAGCTGCGCCTTTATTTTTTCTCTTTCAACTAGCAAATTTTATTTTTACGTGTTTTTATAGAAATATGATTACAAATATTTCTTATATTCAACCAACAAATTTTCAATATTCAAGTCCCGTAAAACATAACAAAATTAGCTTTGGACATAATATCCCGACACTAACTCACACCAATATAGGCAGTTGTGCTGAAGGTTATATCGGAAAAATTCGTGTACGCAAAGATAATGGTGAAGCGTTCCTAAATGTTTTCAAAAAATTTTTAGGCGAAAATGTTGAGAATTACACAATAAAAAATGATAAGAACGAAATAATCGGAAACGCAAATATTTTCATAATTAAATGTCCTCCAAATCCTTGGGATAAAGTAGATCCTAGTTATGTTATGGTAGATGATTTGAGAAATTTTTCAAAGCCAAATACCCCATACCATGACAAGAATCTTGAATATTTTAAAGATATCGGAACCAGACTATTACAAATCGCTCAAAGAAGAAGCGACGAAGCTTGCTGTCATGGCAATGTTAAGCTTATTTCTGTGAACGAAGCATTAGCGTGGTACAAAAATATTATTGGAATGCGTCAAGAATTTCCGCCAATTCCGGGACAAAAATTCAACATTCATAACCCAAACTTGCTCTACCTTCCACCCGAAAACAAAGAGCCGTTATCACGATTACAAGGCGGACTGTAGAGGAAAATTGTTTTAAAACATTCAAAGTACCGTCATTGCGAGCGGGAGCGAAGCAATCCAGTCGTCCAGCTTATAAGTCTATCTTAAATTTATAGATTGCCACGAAAATTCTCAAGGTTCTAAGTAAATTTACAAGACTAAAGTCTAAATTTTCTCGCAATGACGGCATTCTTAATACGTTAAAACTACTTTCCACTTTTAATTTTCAACTTTTAACTTCTTCCGCCACTATTTCTCTTAAACGGAACACAATATTACTCATGATGTTCTTCATGCGGTTCAATTGGTTGTGGTTTTGTCATTACACTAATTACACTCAAAACAATCATTATTAAAAGTAAAATCGCTATATATATAAAATAGTTTTTCAAAGCGCCGGTAAAATATGTTGCAACAGCTCCACCAACAATAGCTACTGATGTAAGAATTGCAACGGTCTTCTTTTGAGAAAAACCAGCTTTTAATAGCTTGTGGTGAATGTGTTCAGCATCGGCAACAAAAGGAGATTTTCCCTTCATAATTCTTCTTAAGCTAGAATATGTAATATCCATAATTGGAACGGCTAATACTAAGAATGGTAAAAGTACCGCAAGAGCTGCACCTTTCATTACTCCTGCAATAGATAATGTTGCCAACAAAAAACCTGAAAATAATGCACCGGAATCACCCATAAATATTTTTGCAGGGTTAAAGTTAAACGTTAAAAATGCAAGCATAGACCCTGCAAGAATAAATGCGATTAAAGCTGTAATTGGCTGCGCCGGAGTTATCGCAACTGCAATCAAAGCCAAAGTGATTGAACTTACAGAAATTACGGAACCAGCCAGACCATCTACCCCATCAATAAAGTTAACAGCATTAGAAATTCCAACTATCCATAATATTGTAATCGGATATGAAAGGCATCCGAGAGGGATTACGCCGCCTAATGGATTAAATATTGTATCAATCTGCACACCTAACAAATAAACAATCGTTGCAATTGATAGTTGTATAACAAGCTTAAATTTTGCATTAAGGTTGTAAACATCATCAACAAGACCAAGCAAGAACATTAATGAGCCGCCCAATAGAATTCCTGAGAGCAAACTGCCATATGGATAATAACTCAATAATACAAGAATTAAAAAAGTCAGCATTGCACTTGACCAAATCGCAACACCACCTAACCTTGATATTGGGAGCTTGTGAATCTTTCTTTCATTCGGCAAATCAACCAAACCTTCTTTTTGCGAAAATTCTATTACCAGTGGAACAATAAATACACCAATAAGGTAAGAAACAAATGCTCCAATTATGTGCGCTTGAGTTAATTTTATAATCATGTTTATTCCTTGTTTTTTCTTTTATTATAACAGATAAATAAAATATATAAAATTTACGTTTCTCATACGCAAATAATAACTCTATATCCACCCTCATCAGGGCTCCGCCCAGCTTGTCTTGGATTATTCGGGGTGTCGGCAGAGTAACGTCTGACCTCCACCTTACGGGCTAACGCCCTACCGAAAATCCGCTCTCCCATCAAGGGAGAAGCGTGAAACTCGTTTACTATAAAAAGCACAATGGTTAATACAATGGATATTTTTCACAAAGTTTCAAAGAATCAGCTCTCAATTGAGTTAGAACTTCTTCGTTTTCAGAGTTCTTAATCGCTTCAGCAATAATTCTTGCAACTTCTCTCATGTCATCTTCTTTGAATCCTCTTGTAGTCATTGCCGCTGCGCCTAATCTAATACCGCTTGTCACAAATGGACTTTGAGGGTCGTTTGGTACTGTATTTTTGTTAGCTGTAATGCCGACTCTTTCCAAAACATTTGCCATATCTTTACCGGTTTTACCAGTTTTTCTTAAATCCAAAGTCATTAAGTGGTTTTGAGTCATACCACCAACAATTTCCATACCGTTATCAAGAAGTCCTTGCGCCATAGAAACAGCATTTTTAACAATTTGTTCTGCATAAGCTTTAAATTCAGGTGACATTGCTTCTTTTAGAGCAACAGCCTTTCCCGCAATAATATGTTCTAACGGACCTCCTTGTATTCCAGGGAATACAGCTTTATCAATAGCTGCTGCATATTCTTCATCACACATAATAATACCGCCTCTAGGACCTCTTAGAGTTTTGTGAGTTGTCGTAGTAACGATTTGAGCATAACCTGCCGGAGATGGATGAACACCACCTGCTACAAGTCCTGCTATATGCGCAATATCAGCCATAAGAATTGCACCAACTTCATCAGCAATTTCTCTAAATTTTTTGAAATCAATAATTTTAGAATAGTTGCTGGCACCACAAATAATCAATTTTGGTTTATATTCGTGAGCTTTTTTTCTAACATCTTCGTAATCAATATTACCTTCTGAATCAACTCCATAACTTTTTGCATCAAAATATGTTCCGGAGAAGTTTACAGGACATCCATGACTGAGGTGTCCGCCATTTGATAAATCCATGCCCAAGATTGTATCACCGTGTTTAAGCAAAGCAAAAAATACAGCCATATTAGCTTGTGCTCCGGAATGAGGCTGAACATTCGCATGATCCATATGGAATAATTCGCAAGCACGTTTTTGAGCCAATTCCTCAATTTTATCAATAACTTCACATCCGTTATAATAACGTTTATGCGGTTTACCTTCAGCATACTTGTTTGTAAGAATACTTCCGCAAGCTTCCATTACAGCCGGAGAGGTAAAATTTTCACTCGCAATAAGTTCAATTGTTGTCTGTTGTCTTTTTAATTCGTCTTCAATATATTGCGCAACTTCCGCATCAGTTTTTTTAACTTCTTCTATATGCATAATTTCCTCCCCAAAATATCAATACCCTCTTATCTGTTCTATTATAATTTAATTTTCTTATAAATGCAAAAACTTGTAACATATTAAATAAAAAACAAGGAACTATTTTATAGATAGTTCCTTGTCTTAAATTGTTTATTAAATACTAAAGAATAGTAGATTCGCTAATAAAATCAATATGTCTACCTTCTGCTTTTGCTTCCGGAGTAATTAAATGTCTAATTCTTCCATATTCTTCCGCATTTTTTACATCTACAGTTTTCTTTAAATTTGCAAGAGAAATCACATCTGAATATGATTTATAATTATGCGCAACATTAGTACTAAATTCTTTCATATCATTTTTAGCAAATTTGCTTGGTACAAATTTTGATTGAAAATTTGCTGTTGAAATACTTGAAATATTCATTTTTAACTTCCTTTCTTTATTATCATACAGTTGGAGTAAAACTTCTAAATAAAAATATTGCTACCAGAACACGAATTCTGTTACAAAAATTATCATTTATACACACCACATAATTATTATACAACAAAATAAAATTAATCAATACATTAAAAAAAGCACCCAAATGGGTGCTTTTTTTTAATTATTTATCAAAAACAATCTCATCATCCTTAACATCAATCTTGATATTATCGCCTTCAATAAATTTTTGAGCCAATAACAATTTTGATAAAGGATTTTCGACCATTTGTCTGATTACTCTCTTCAATGGACGAGCACCATATATTGGATTAAATCCACGTCTTGCCAAGAATTCTTTTGCATCATCAGTTATTTCAAAAGTAATATTTCTATCGGCAAGAAGTTTTCTTAAATGATCCATTTGAATATCAACAATTGCAGACAATTGTTGCATAGTTAAAGCCTTAAAGAAGATTGTTTCATCAACCCTGTTCAAAAATTCCGGTTTGAAACGTTCTCTCATTACAGCCATAACTTTTTCTTTGGTTTCATCAAAGTTTCCGCCGGCATTATTGATAGAATCATCCAAAATAATTTCGCTACCGATATTACTTGTCATAATGATAACAGTATTTTTGAAATCAACAGTTCTGCCTTTAGAATCCGTCAAACGACCGTCATCAAAGATTTGTAACATCAAATTGAATACATCCGGATGAGCTTTTTCAATTTCATCAAACAATACTACAGAATAAGGTTTACGTCTTACAGCTTCTGTCAATTGACCGCCTTCTTCATAACCAACATATCCCGGAGGAGCTCCGACAAGTCTTGCTACGTTATGTTTTTCCATATATTCTGACATATCAATTCTGATAATCGCATCCTCGTCATTAAACAAGAATTCTGCCAAGGTTTTTGCAAGTTCTGTTTTACCAACACCGGTTGGGCCCAAGAAAATAAATGTACCAATCGGACGTTTAGGATCTTTCAAACCTGAACGAGCACGTCTAATTGCATCCGCAACAGTTTCAACAGCTTCATCCTGACCGATTAAACGTTTGTGTAAAACATCTTCCATTCGCAATAATTTCTGCATTTCACTTTCTACAAGTCTATTAACAGGAATTCCTGTCCACTTGCTTACGATTTGTGCAATATCATCACCATCAATTTCTTCTTTAAGAAGCTTGTTTTCACCTTTTTCTTTACCTTGAATAGATTGAAGTTTTTTCTCTAATTCCATCAACTTACCATATTTAAGTTCTGCAGCTGTCTGCAAATCTGTATTACGTTCAGCCTCCGCAATTTTCGTTTTAACTTTATCTATCTCGTCTTTAATTCCGGCTTCACCTTGAATTGTACTTTTTTCAACTTCCCATTGAGCTTTTAATTTTCCTATCTTGCCTTCCAAGTCATCAATTTCAGAAGTTAATTTATCAATTTTAGCAATGCATTCAGGAGAAGTTTCTTTTTTCAAAGCTTCACGTTCTATTTCTAATTGGATTTTTTGACGCAACATAACATCAATTTCTTCCGGCATAGAATCAATTTCTATACGAAGAGCAGACGCAGCTTCATCAATCAAATCAATTGCTTTATCAGGTAAAAATCTATCCGTAATATATCTGTCAGAAAGTTGAGCCGCAGCAATCAAAGCACTATCAAGAATTCTAACTCCATGGTGAACTTCGTATTTTTCTTTCAAGCCTCTTAAGATTGAAATTGTATCTTCAACTGACGGTTCATCAACAAGTACCGGTTGAAAACGACGTTCCAAAGCCGGATCTTTTTCAATATACTTACGATATTCATTGATTGTAGTTGCACCAATCGTTCTTAATTCACCTCTTGCAAGCATTGGTTTCAATAAGTTTCCTGCATCCATAGAACCTTCTGTAGCACCAGCTCCAACTACGGTATGCAATTCATCAATAAACATAACGATTTCACCGTTTGATTCTTGAACTTCTTTTAATACAGCTTTCAAACGTTCTTCAAATTCACCTCTGAATTTTGCACCAGCTACTAACGCACCCAAATCCAAAGATATTAGTTTAACGTCCTTCAAACTTTCCGGAACATCGCCTCTAATAATTCTTTGAGCCAAACCTTCTACTATTGCGGTTTTACCAACCCCAGGCTCACCAATAAGAACCGGATTGTTTTTTGTTCTTCTATTTAAGACTTGAATAATTCTTCTAACTTCTTCATCACGACCGATTACGGGATCTAATTTACCCTTACGAGCACGTTCTGTTAAGTCAGTAGAATATTTTTCAAGAGCTTTCATATTTTCTTCTGCATTTTTATTATCCACTTTTTTGTTACCTCTAATCTTTCTCATTGCATTCAAAATAGAATTTGTATCGACTCCATTTCGTTTCAACAAATCTTTTATGAATGAATTATCTAGTTTTGTCATCGCAATCAAAATACATTCAATTCCGATAAAATCATCCTTCAAAGTTTCAGCTTCTTGTGTCGCAACCTCCAACAAAGTATTTGTTTCTCTTGATAAAAACACTTGTTGAGAGCCGCTCACACCTGATATTGTCGGATATTCCTTAATCCTTGCCACAATTGCGTTGATAAAGTTTTGATTTAATAATTTTAATTCAGTTAAGTAATCCTTAGAAATTCCTTTATCTTCAATCATAGCCATAACAATATGCTCAGGCTGAACTTCCGAATTCTTGTAAAAATCCTTTTTTGCATTTGCTGCAAATATTATTTCTTGAGAATAGTTTGTAAATTTTTCAAAATCAATCATAATGTTTTAACTCCATATATTATTATTTTAATATTTTTTTCAAAAAATCAAAGATTTTTAACTATTAATTAATATTTCTGAAAACTAGTAGTTTATAGAACCTTTATCGATACCCCCACCCTTTACACCACACTTAGTAAGTTGTAGCAAAAACTACAAGCTGGTCAGGCAAGCAGAAAACTCCCCCGATGGGAGGGAATGCTCAATATTTGTTTTTTAACTACGAGTTTTTTTATTTAAATATTTTTAATTTATACATCATTATAAAAACAAGTGGCGGTCATTCCCTCTCCTCGGGGGAGTTTTCTGCTTGACTGACCAGTCTGTAGTTTTTGCTACAAGATACTAAGTGTGGTGCAAAGGGTGGGGGCTTATCTTCTAGATAGTCTTGTAAAATAAAATATCTGTATCTACCCTCATCAGGGCTCCGCCCAGCTTGTCTTGGATTATTCGGGGTGTCGGCACTCTGCCGAACAAAAGTTGACTAAATGTCAAGTTTTGTGAGAGGTAGACGTCCGACCTCCACCTTACGGGCTTACGCCCTACCGAAAATCCGCTCTCCCCTCAAGGGCGAAGCGTGAACTGTGCTAACATATCGCAATTCCAGAGTACGCGTCATTGCGAGAAAATTTTGACTTGGGGTTTGTAGTGTGGCTTGAATGTCCGAGAATTTTCGTGGCAATCTAGAAATTATCATTCAACTGGATTTCTTCGTCACTAACGTTCCTCGTAATGACGCCAAACCTGTAGTTACAACTACTAACGGCTTTAAAACAACTTTCCATTTTCCATTTATAAAAATACCCACCCGCATTCGTAGCTCAGTTTCGTTTACACGACTGCGACATCCCTGACTAGGGCTGCAAAAAAAACAAAAAGCCCCTAATCGGGGCTGAAAAATTTTGTAAGATGTAAGATGGGGTTATTATAGAAAATTATTATTCATTAAGCTAACAATGTTGAAATAAATCTGATTGAATCGTCTTTTAATTCTTTTACGAAGTCTTTTGCGATTTTTGAAAGTGGTCTGTTGTCGATTCTGTCAAATACTGCGTAAATTGGGTCGCCGCCGTTGTTGAATCTCATTTGTCTGTCTTGTTTATTCAAGTAGTAGAATTGAAAATCTTCTGGGATTTCTAATGATCCAGCAGGTTTTTTGTTTCTTTCGATTGCATCATATGTGTTTAACATTTTCTCTACTCTCTCTTGAATATCGCTTACATATATATAAAGTATATTCTTTTTAAAAAATTGCCTTTT
>URPS01000050.1 GCA_900549855.1 uncultured bacterium
CAGAAATGGATGCTATAAAATTAAAAAGCCAAATAAAGAATTTTGAAGATTTTCAAACTTATGCAAAAATGTATTCTCAATGTCCATCAGGTAAAAATGGTGGCGATTTGGGGTGTTTTAAAAGAGGACAAATGGTTAAATCTTTTGAAAACGCAGCATTTAGTGGTACTGTAGGAGAAGTTTCTGCTCCGGTTCCATCACCTTGGGGATACCATTTAATTTGGGTTACAAAGAAATATTGATAATATGAAAAACAAACTTCTTGCAAATTTAGCTTTATTTATGACTGCCTTTATTTGGGGTATATCTTTTGTTGCACAAAGAGAAGGTATGGAACACATTGGACCGTTTACGTTCAATATGGTAAGAAGTTTTTTAGGAACACTTAGTCTGCTTCCGGTAGTATTCTGGGTTAAATTTTCTAAACCTGATAATCGAACAGAAAGAAGAAAACGCTACCAGCATGTAAACCTTGCAAGAGCCGGAATTGCTTGTGGTTTGGCATTATTTACGGCAATGAGTATTCAACAGTATTGTATGCAATATGTTACAGCCGGAAAAGCCGGATTTATATCAGCTCTTTATATTATTTTTGTTCCCATAATTTCAGTGTTGCAAGGACAAAAAATGGAAAAGAATATAGTTGTAAGTGTGATTCTTGCTATCATTGGGTTGTATCTGTTGTGTTACAAAGTTGGTGGTGGATTTAACATTTATGATTTAGTATTGCTCGTTGCTGCATTTTTCTACGGAGTGCATATTTTGGTTGTGAACTATTATTCAGAAAAAGTTCATCCTGTAAAAGCTTCGTGTTTGCAATTTTTGGTAGTAGGAATTCTTTCGGCTATATTAACAACAATGTTTGAAACACCGACTGTTTCCGCTATTTATGACTGTCGAGTGCCAATTTTATATGCAGGTATTTTAACTTGCGGTGTTGCATATACTTTGCAAATTTTTGGACAAAAAAATACTTTGCCTGTTATTGCTTCAATTATTTTTAGTTTAGAATCAGTTTTTGCTGTGCTTGGTGGTACTGTTATCTTGGGCGAAACTATGTCACCGAAAGAAATTTTAGGATGCGTATTTATGATAATAGCTGTCGTACTTTCTAATGTGAAATTTGGAAATATCGATAAGCTTGGACGGAAGAGAGCTTAAACTTAAAAACTATTTTTCAATCAACCGTATTCTTGTATCAGAATAATACTCATGATTAGTTGCATTAGCGGCATTAATCCTTTGGAGTTTATTATCTAATTCTGTATTGGGATTTTTTTGAGCCGCAAGTCTTAAGTATTTTATTGCGGCTTCTGTGTCGCCAAGTTTTGCGTAAATATCACCAAGTTTGTACAATGTTTCGTAATGTTCGGTGTATCCGTGTTTATACGCTTCTTTGTAATTTTTTAATGCTTTTTTGTAGAGCATTCTTTTGTAATAAAATTCGCCTAATCTGAAGTAAGGTTCCGGTTTTGAAGAATCAACTCCGAGCGCCATTTCAAAACATCCACGAGCATACTTATCCTGTCCTAACAAATCGTAAAGTGTTCCTAAACGTGTACTATAAAAAGTATTTTGCGGATTTTTTCTATGAAGCATCATATATAAATTTAGAGCTGTTGTCATATCGTCGTTAAGCTTTCCGCTATAATTTTTTGTTGCAAGATTATAATAAAAACCTGCTTTTGTATCTAATTCTTCTTGCGAAAGTTTTGTATAATCAAGCGGGATATGATATTCCAAATGTCCTTCAACGGCTGCGTGTGTAGGAACTGCTGTTACATAAATAATAGAAATTGCTAATAAAAGTTTAATCAATTGTCGCATATAATTCATCTTTACATTCTATAATAATATCTATTATATCAGATAATTTTCTTGTAAAATAAGATAAGATAGGTTCTAGAAAATAGGAGCTTTATAACAGATGAAAGAATTCGTATGTTTGGCAATGTTTGTAATACTTTCAGCACTCTTTGCAGTAGCAATGCTGGCTGCCGGTTTCGTTTGCCAATACAAGAATAAAACATTTGTGAAAAATTCTACTTATGAATGTGGAATTGTGCCAACTGCTGATGCTAGGATACAGTTTGATATAAGATATTTTAATTATGCTATTATGTTTTTGATATTTGATATTGAAACTATTTTTCTTTATCCGTTTGCCGTATTTGTTAACGAACTGGGACTTTTTGCAATTATAGAAGCATTTATTTTTGTAGGTTTACTTTTATTTGGGTTGATTTATGCCATAAATAAAAGAATTTTGAGGTGGAGTTAGAGAGGGATATGGAATTATTCAAAGATATTGAAACAAAAATTCCGGGGGTAATTGTTACTTCTGTAGACTACATTCTTAATTGGAGTCGAGCTAATTCTCTTTGGCCTCTTACTTTTGCTACTTCTTGCTGCGGTATAGAAATGATGCAGACGGTTGCCTCTGATAACGATATCGCACGTTTTGGTTCAGAAGTTTTTCGAGGCTCTCCAAGACAAGCAGATTTACTGATTTGTGCCGGTACAATTACTTATAAAATGGCACCGGTTTTACAGAGATTGTATGAACAGATGGCAGAACCTAAGTACGTGATTGCAATGGGAGCGTGTACTTGTGGTGGTGGAATGTTTGCAGAAACGTCTTATTCTGTAGTGAACGGGATTGATAAAATTATTCCTGTGGATATTTATTTACCAATGTGTCCGCCAAGACCCGAAGCTCTTTTGGATGCGATTAGAAAATTGCAAGCCAAAATCAAACAAGAATCTATTTTGACGAGAAAAGAATTTATCCAATCACACAAACTTAAACCACTTGATGAAAATGGATATCCAAAAAGTGAGGTGCCTGATGGATTGGAATAAATTTTTGGAAATTTTTGCGGATTGTAAACTCTTGAGTGATAAAATTTTTCTTAAATCAAGACTATGTGAAGCTGTAAGGTTTGTAAAAGAGAATTATCACTATGATATTTTGAAAGAAATTATAGCAATACATAATCCTGATAATACAATAGAACTTAATTATCACCTATATTCTACTATTGATGAAGAAAATTTGTATTTAACATTTGGGGCACTAGATTCTGTTGAAAGTGTTGCAGACTTATTTCCTTCGGCTATTGCTGATGAAAACGAAATTTATGATTTGTTCGGAGTAAAGTTTTTGAACCACGAAGGTTTGAAAAGGCTTTATATGCCGGAAAGCTGGCAAGGACATCCTTTAAGAAAAGACTATAAAGATATGAGGTTACGAGAAAATGACAACAACAACGCTTAAATTAAATCTTGGACCTCAACATCCATCTACACATGGAGTTTTGCGTCTTGTATTAACTCTTGATGGGGAAAAAATTTTAACGTGTGAACCTGACGTTGGTTATCTTCATCGAGGAATGGAAAAAATGGCGGAAAAGCTGTCATACATTCAATATTTACCAATGGTTGATAGAATTGATTATCTTGCAGGATTTTTCTATTCGGAATTATTTTGCAGAATTGTAGAAAACGCTCATGAAATTGATTTATCGAATAGAGTGAAGGCAATTCGAGTTTTGTTATTGGAATTGAACAGAATTTCTTCTCACCTTCTTTGGATTGGTGCGTTTCTTATGGATTTAGGGGCAACATCTCCATTTTTCTATGCGTTTAGAGAGCGGGAGATGATATTGAGATATTTCGAAAAACTCACAGGACAAAGAATGATGTACAATTATTTTGTCTTTGGCGGAGTTAGACGTGATATTGATTATTTGGAAGATGTAGAAGAAATTTTGAATATTCTTCCTGAAAAACTCAAAGATTACGAAAAACTTATAACAGAAAATCCTATTTTTATTAGAAGAACGGTAGAAAAAGGTGTTCTTGATATTCAAACAGCTCTAGATTATGCAATAACTGGAGTAAATCTTCGAGCAAGCGGAATATGTATGGATAACAGACTGCAAGATGATTTATATAGAGGTTTTGATATTGGTGTTGTTGTAAAAGATGGAAAGGATGCGATGGCACGATATAATGCGAGAATTGATGAAATTACAGAAAGTATAAAAATTATTCGCCAAGCGTTAGAAGTTATTAAATCAAATCCTAACTTAGAACAAAAATTGATTAATCCGATAAATTTAAAATTACCGGAAGGCGATTATCATTCTGAAATCGAAGCTCCAAGAGGCTTAGCAGGATGCTATATACGCTCTCTTGGTAAAAATGAACCTTATCGCTTGAAATGGAGAACCGGTTCTTATTATTCCGTAAATCTTTTACGCAAACTTCTTGTTGGAGAATATTTGAATGATGCGATTGCAATTGCAGGATCTCTGGATATTATTTTGCCGGAGGTGGATAAGTAGATGAATTATCTTTATTTTTTGTATATAGAATTCTTGGCAAAACATAATATTCCACAGCTTTTTGGAGATATTACATTTTATGTAATTCCATTTTGTGTTGTGGCTGTTGCGTTAATCCTTGTTGTTTTGTTTTTGGTACTTGCAGAAAGAAAACTTTTGGGATTTTTTACACAGAGAAAAGGCCCGAATAGAGTCGGTTTTTGGGGTGTTCTACAAACAATAGCAGACGCTTTTAAGCTTTTGTGCAAGGAAAATATTACACCTGATAAATCCGATAAATTTCTTTTTAATCTGGCTCCAATACTTGTTTTTGTGCCAATGTTCGCAGCATTAGGCATTCTACCATATAGCGCTGAATTTACATTTGTGAATACAAGTACAAACGTTATTTTGTATATTATTTTGGCAGCTTTTCCGGTGTTGAGTATATTTTTAGCCGGTTGGGCAAGTAACAACAAATATTCTCTTATGGGTGCCGCAAGAAGTATTGCACAAGTATTGAGCTACGAATTACCGATAACATTTGTAATACTTTCTATTGTAGTTTTAGCTTCGTCAATGAATTTAACCGGTATTACGCTTGCACAAACTTCTAAATTCGGTTTATTTGGTTGGTTTGTTTTCCCTTGTATGCTAGGGTTTTTAATTCTATTTACAAGCATTTTAGCTGAATTAAATCGCTGTCCGTTTGATTTACCTGAAGCTGAAAGTGAATTAATTTGCGGATATAATACGGAATATTCCGGTATGAGATTTGCAATGTTTTATTTGAGTGAATACTCTATGATGTTTGCAAATGCAATATTTATTTCTGTTTTATTCTTGGGCGGATATTTATCACCTTTTGGGAAATATCTTTTTAGTTCATCATTTTTAATTTACTTTGAGCAAGCATTTTGGCTTTTCTTAAAAGCTTTTGGACTGATATTTGTTATGATTTGGATAAGAGCAACTTTCCCAAGATTAGCTTCTTTTGATTTGATAAAATTTTCTTGGGCATTCTTGCTTCCGTTATCAATTCTAAATTTGTTTATTGTAGTCTTAATCAAATATTCTTTTGGAGGATGGGTATAAATGAAATTAAAAATTTTAACCTCAATAAAAGCATTATTTGACGGAATGATTGTTGTTTTTAAACATATGTTTAAAAAGGCAGTGACATTAGAATATCCGGAAAAAAGACGAGAGCTTAATGACAAATTTCGTGGCAAACCTGTTGTAGAAGGTTGTATCGGTTGCGGAATGTGTATAAAAGTTTGTCCTACCGGTGCTATAAGTTATGAAAGGGATGAGCAAGGAAAAATTTATTCTTATAAAATTGATTTAAAAAAATGTATGTTTTGTGGGAATTGTGAATATTATTGTCCCAAAGGAGCTATAAAAATGTCAAAAGAATATGAACTTGCGACTGATAAAATTGAAAATTTAACTTTGTATTACAAAGGAGGGTATGGTGATAAATAATCCTATTGTATTTTATTTAGCCTCTTTTTTTATAATTGTTTTTGCTTTTATAACTTTGTTTGCTAAAAATGTGATATATTCTTTGCTTTCAGCAGTTGTGGTGTTCTTTTTTGGCGCATTATTTTTCTATATGTTAGGTTCAGAATATAATGCTATTATTCAAGCCGCAGTTTATGGTTTAGCCGTTCCTATTATAATAGGGATATCAATTATGTTTGCGCCAACAATTGGAAAAGTTCGAGAAAAAACATTTATTACTCCATACATAACGCTTATGTGTGCAGCAATTTTTATATTAGCATTTGTTTATCTTGTTTTGATGTCACTGGCTATCATGCCGGATACATTCAGAATAATGGATGCTTTTCAAGTTAATGCATTTGATACAATAAAATCTTTTGCTAAAGGTATTTTTATAAACTATGTTTGGGCTTTTGAACTTGTATCATTACTTCTTACGGTTGTAATTGCTGGGATTGGTTTATTGCAATCTGATAAAAGAATAAAGGAGCTAAGAAATAAATGATTGAAATAACAATGTATCATTATCTTTTTATAGGGCTTGTTTTATTCGTACTCGGCTTAGTGGGCTCAATATTTGTTAAGAATATTATTAAAGTGTTAATCTCAATAGAAATGATGCTTTTGGGAGTAAATATTAACTTTGTGACATTTGCAAGTTATTGCGATAATATAGAGTTTAACGGTTACATTATGGCGCTTTTTTATATAGGTTTAGGCGCTGTAGAATTAGCGGTTGCGCTTTTCATCTTCTATTTGATGTATCAAAAAAAAGAGAGCGACAACATAGAAAAATATACGGATTTGTAAGGCAAGAGGAGGAATATTAATTGTCGGATTTAATTTTGGATAATACGTATTTAATACTTTTGCTTCCGCTATGGATCTTTTTAATCATAATGTGCGGCAGATTTTTTGCTGTTTATGTGAATAAAACTATTATTTATGTTCTAACTTTGCTTTCATCTTTTTTAGGTATTTTATTATGTTCTGCAAGTCTTTTAAAACTTGATTATTCTTTAGAGCAAAGTTTCGATTTTATAAAAATAAACAATTTTTCAATTCCGTTTGGCATCTATATTGATAAAATTTCTCTTATAATTGCGCTGGTTCTTTTTCTTGTGAGCTTTTTTGTTCAAGCTTTTTCTATTGATTACATGAAGGATGAAGCTAAGCAGTATAGATTTTACGCTTTTTTGAATATGTTTAATTTTTCAATGGCAGGTTTATTATTTAGCCCGAATCTTTTTCAGATGTATTTTTTCTGGGAATTGGTCGGAGTAATGTCATATTTACTTATTGGATTTGATTACAAAAATCCTGTTAAATCAGAAGCTTCAAAACGTGTATTTTTGATGAACAGAGTTGGTGATACTGCTCTTATTGGTGGAATAATTATTACTTCGTATTTTATGTACAATTATAGCGGAAATTCTAATCTTGCTTCTTTAAATTTTGAGGATTTTAATTCAATATCTGCGATACTTTCGGCTTACACTTCAACTCCATTATTCTATATTATATGCGGATTATTTATAATTGGAGCAGCTGTAAAATCAGCTCAATTTCCATTTTATACGTGGTTACAAGATGCGATGGAGGCAAAGCTTCCGGTTAGCGCCCTATTGCATTCTGCAACAATGGTTGTAGCCGGTGCGTATCTTTTGATAAGAATGCTTTCGTTTTTCACTTTAGAACAACCTCTGATGAATATTATTGCAGGATTAGGAATTCTAACAGCGCTTATTTGTTCAATTCTAGCTTCTGTTGAAACTCATCCGAAGAAGGTTTTAGCTTATTCAACATCAGCAAATTTAGGTTTGATATTTTTAGCAATCGGTTTTTTGAATATAAAAGCTGCTTTAATATTTCTTGTTGCTCATGCATTTATAAAATCAGCTTTATTTTTATCACTGGATGATATTAATCACTACGTGAATTATGTAACTTTTTTGCTGGGTGGTCTAAGTCTTTCCGGATTGATTTTCTCAGGATTGATAGCAAAAGAATTGGTATACGCAACAACTTCAAGCTGTCCGTTTGTTTCCATTTTATATTGTTTAGTGGCGTTTTTTACTGCGTTTTATATTATGCGAATTGCGTTAGTTGTTATACAAGATAAAAAACTTGTTAATACCGTAAATTTCAAAAAGTTTATACCAATCGGATTCTTATTTTTGTTAAATATAGTTTTTTACTTTTTTGTAAGAGGAAAAGTTGAATACAAAATTGCAGAACCATTCTATTTGGCATTTTTAGGCTGGGCTGTTGTTTATATTTTGTATGTAAAAAATTTGCTGACAAAGTTTACTACAACTCCCAAAATATTGGAAAATTTTTATAACAAAATTTTAGTAAAAATTTATGAAAAAATAGCACAAGTTTCAGATTTTATAGAATTAAATTTTTTATCCAATTATAAGCCTGTAATGTTATTTGCAAAATGTTCTGTAAAAATTTCAGGCTGGATAGAAGAAAATATTATGAATAAATCCGTAAAAATAACTGTTAATTCCGCCAAAAAACTTTCCGAATGGGGAGCAAAACTACAAAGCAGAAATGTGCAGACTTATAATGCGTATGGTTTTATTCTGTTAACGATTGTGATTACACTAATTATAATCGGGTATACAATGATGTTTAATCAATTAAGTTAAAGAAGATAAAGGAAAAATGATGAGTATATTTTTATCAATACCGTTTTTAATATTTATGCCATTGGTGATTTCTGTTCTTATTTTATCACCGCTTTTTACTAAAAATGAAATCGTAGTAAGACGATTTGCCAAAAGTGTCTTCGGATTTCATTTTCTGTATATGATTTTGATGCTTGCTTGCTTTGATTCAGCAAATCCATATTTGAGCGAAATCCATTTCTTTGGACAAGATTGGATTCAATCTTTAGGGATAAAATTTGTATTCAAGATTGATAATATTTCTATGATATTAACAACTTTGACATCATTTGTATTTTTACTGGCATCTTTTGCAAGTAAATTCAATATAAGAGCAAATCATAAATTCTATTATTCTATGCTAATGCTTTTAGAATGTGCGATTTTAGGTATATTTACTGCCGGTGATATGTTTGTATTCTTCTTGTTCTGGGAATTAGAACTGATACCAGCATATTTTTTAATAGGCAATAAATGGCGTGGTAATGAAACAGATGATGAAGAAAAAAGGGCGCATAATTCTGCTGTAAAATTTGTGCTATTTACTTTTTTAGGCAGTATGATAATGCTATTGGGCATCCTTCTTTTGCATTATTACAACTTCATTACAACTGGATTTCTATCAGCAGTATTTTCAGATATAAACGCTTCTCAAATACCTAGCTTTATTCAAAATCTTATATCTGTATGCCTGCTTATAGGCTTTGGTGTAAAACTTCCGATTGTTCCATTACACACTTGGTTACCGGATGCGCATACAAACGCTCCGACTCCGATAAGTATGGTTTTAGCGGGAATTTTGCTTAAAACAGGTGCATATGGTATTTATAGATTTAATTATCAAACTCTATCAGACGCATTTATTACAATTGCGCCAATTTTGGCAGTATTAGCTTTGATTAATATAATTTATACAGCTTTTGTTGCTTACAACCAAACAGATATTAAGAGAATTGTTGCGTATTCCAGTATTTCTAATATGGGTTTAGTTCTACTTGGACTTTGCGCCATAAATAAAATCGGACTTTCCGCTTCAATATTTCATATGGTAGCGCACGCACTTGTAACTTGCGGTTTGTTTATGATTGCAGGTGTCGTTTATTTGAGATGTAAAAATCGTGACATAAATACTTTATCCGGTATTGCAACCGTTATGCCAAGATTGTTTGGTTTTGCGACCGTAATTGTACTGGCATCTATTGGCATTCCAGCTTTTGCACCATTTGTAAGTGAAATTTTAACAATTTTTGCTGCAATGAATGCAGATTTTTCTGACATATTAAAATTAGTGTCAGTATTCTCGCTACCGCTACTTATAGTAAGTTCTTGCTATATGCTTAAATTTTTGCACAAAGGATTCTTTGGGAAATTGCCTGAAGGGTACGAAAAAATTAATGATATAACAGTGCACGAATTTATTATTTTAGCAGCAGTTCTTGCAGGACTTGTTTTGTTTGGAATTTTCCCAAATACTCTTTTAGGTTTAATAGGATAATATAGAGGACGTAGCGATTATGTTGAACGATATTTTTAATATATTATTACCACAAATTGCATTAGCAGGATTTATAATTCTACAGCTCGTTTTGAGTATCATAATTCATCCGAGAAAATATAAGTATGCAAGATTAATTTCAACTGTTGGCATAGTACTGAGTATAATCTTGTTATCAACGGTTCAGACAGAGCCTCAATATTTTGGGTTCCATAATTCCATAATGTCAGATAGTTATACACTTCTGTTTGATTTCGTAATTTTGGTTTGCGGATTTTTAGTTGCACTCCTTTCAAGAAGTCATGTTAAGACGATTAAAAGAAATGCTTATACATTCCACGCAATTCTTTTGGCTGGTATTTTCGGCGCAATGAATATTGTATCAGCGAATGATTTTCTCACTTTATTTGTGTCTGCTGAAATTTTGAGTTTTTCAACTTATTTTTTAATCGCCTCTGCCAAAGGTTATTATTCAAAAGAAGCAGCTTTTAAGTATCTTCTGACTTCTGCAATCTCATCAGGTGTATTTTTGTTTGGGGTTTCGTATTTGTATGGTGTTTCTGGTTCTTTCAATTTATCAACAATTCATGAAACAATCATTAATCAAGATGCTTCAATAATGTATTCAATATCTGCAATAATGATAGTTTTAGGTCTTATTTCAAAGTTGGCAGTATTTCCTTTTGCAAATTGGATAATTGATGTTTACAAAGGCTGCGAAACATCAGTTCTTGCTTTTTTATCAACAATACCAAAACTTGCTATTTTTGGAATTGTTTGCAGGTTATTAGTATTTCCTCTTAGTAATAGTTTTGAATTGACATTTGTCGTGGCGGTAATTTCACTCATAACTGCACTATGGGCGAATACTTATGCAATAAGAGAAAATAATGTTAAAGTTATTCTTGCGTGCTCGGCATCAGCAAATTCTTCTTATGTATTGTTAGCTGCAAGCCTTGTTTCTGTATATAATTTATCGACAGTTATATTTTATTTATTATGCTATGTTTTAATGAATATTTCGGCTTTTGCTTTCTTAAATATTTGTGGCAACAATCACGATATGGATGTAAAAAGTTTTCAGGGATTATTTAATGCGAATCACGGTTTAACAGGAGCGTATGCATTTTCTATAATTGCACTAGCCGGATTTCCGCTAACTTCAGGATTTATCGCAAAAATATATTTGTTTACAGCGATTGCAAATTCCGGTTTGGTATTTGTACCATTTTTATTGGTATTGTTGATTCTAACAGTTGTTGCTTTATATTATTACTTAAAAATATTGCTTCCGCTTTTTGCAAAATGTGATAAAAATATAGATGTTGCTAAATTAAATCCAGTGTTTTCACAAAAATTTGTTCTGGTAATAACAGCAATTATGACTTTGATTATTGGTATTTATCCGGAAAAAATTATCGAGTTATGCAGATTTATAGCTTATAATATATGATACATTCTGTAAAATTTTTGTTCAAAAATATTGACAAATTTGAATATTTATTGTAATCTTCTGGAGTGTGTAAATATCGAGGGTTTAATTATGAAAATCTCTGCTATCCAATGTTATCAACCTATGCACGTAGTAAGAAGTGCAAAAAAGAACAACACAGTTTATGGAGCAACGATAAAAGATGATGTTCCAAGAGGGGATGTGGTTGCTTTCAGAGGCAATGAAACCGCAAAGGGTATAGGTATTGGAGCTCTTGTAGGTTTAGGTGCTTTGACGATTTTATCAGGAGGAGCTGCTGCTCCGTTAGCATATGGACTTTATGCCGCTGCTAGTGGTGCTGCCGGCGGAATGCTTGGTAAAGCAATTGAAGAAACAAACAAAAAGAATGACAACAAAGATGACAAGGGTTAATTCTCTGTCATCTTTGTGCAAGTGTGGAAGAATTGAATAAGAGTTCAATTCTTTTTTTGTGCTAAAATATAGCAATAATTTGGAGAATAAAAATGTTTAGTACTGATATTATTTATGAAGTAGTTACTTTTGCCGTAGGTGATACAAAATCCGGAAGTAAAATGGGGAAATTGTTACTCAAAGACCCTAATAGCGGTGAAAATTTGAATTGTATTTTGTGGGAAGAAGCTCTTAACAGAATGGATTCAAAGCTATTTAGATGCGGTAATCAACTTAGAATAGTATCAGGTTCTTTTAATGAAAAATATAATAATTGTCTTGTTTCAGCTCTTGAACTTATAAAAGAGGCAAAAACCGGTTTGGATGAAAAAGAACGTGAAGCAGAATATAAGGCGCTGGAAAGCTATATTGAAAGAATTAACGATGAAAAATTAAGAACTTTTGTTTCTGACATTTATGCAAAAAATAAAGATAAAATCTTGATTATGCCGGCAGCCAAGCTTATGCATCACAATTATATTGGTGGGCTTATGGTTCATACTTTAGAATGTTTGAAGTATGCAGAAGTTAACTTGCAAGCATTTTTCCAGCGAGTTAATCAGGATGAAGTTTTTGCTGCGTGCCTTTTGCATGATATTGGTAAAATCTTTGAATATACAATTAATACAGAATCCGGTTTGATAGATTATGACGAAAACTTTAGAAAAGAATGGATTTCGCATTCACAATACGGTTTTTCTA
Organism: uncultured bacterium; assembly: GCA_900549855.1. GTDB lineage: Bacteria > Cyanobacteriota > Vampirovibrionia > Gastranaerophilales > Gastranaerophilaceae > CAG-196. The sequence continues at coordinate 12,610 of URPS01000050.1, forward strand.
TCTGTATGACAGCTGGGTTCAAACGTGTAGCTAAAATGATTGCCGCTCACCACGCTAGAGCAGATTGGGGTGCGATAGTTGATTTGAATGAGAAAGACTTGGAACCTTATGTTTATTTGATTCATCATATTGATGATATGTCTGCAAAATTTGGAAAAACAAATGTTGCAATGCTTGGGTAAGAAATAAACTACTTGATATTTGGTTTTGTTTTTGATTTAATTATTCCAGTAGCAATGAAAGCATTGTGAATGTATTTTTGAAAATAGAATATGCCGATGTGATGGAATTGGTAGACGTGCCAGACTCAAAATCTGGTGTAGGCAACTACGTGCCGGTTCGACCCCGGCCATCGGCATTTTTATTTTACACTAGGCTTTATTATGAGAATACAAAATATACAGAATTATCCAAGTTCGCAAATTTGTTGTGCGAAAAAGATGGGTTCATCTCAAAAAGTTGCAGGAAGTGTTCCTCAATCAAAAACTCCTTTGGCTGATGGTTTGAGCACATTTGGAGCTTGGTTTGGTTTTGGGGTCGGTCTGGATTTAGTGTCCAGAAAATGTCAGTTTTCTAAATCACCAATGAAAAATTCTCTTGCTATCAATGGGCTAATCGGTGCAGCAGCGGGATTATTTGCTTTTTATCATGATAAGAAAAATTCTTAAAAAGGAGATTTTATGATTACTCGAGAAGTTAGAGAGTGGTTGCAAAAAGTTGAGCGTAGACAATATTCTTATGATGACGCTATGTATGAATTTATGAGATTTTCTTCTTTTTTGACAAGAGAAGAAATGAAAATGATTAAATCAAAATTGGAAAGTTCGTATAAAAAATAACAAATTTTAGAAGAAACATGTTAAAATAAAAATGTAAGGTGAAAGAGCATGTTTAACAAAAAAGTAAAAACCAATATGGAATTGGAAATTGCAGAACAAGCAAAAATTGTTCCATATATTTTGATGAAATACATTAACCCCGAAACCGGAGAAATCAAAATAGATTTGCCGGACAATGTTACTAAAATCGTACTCGTCGCAAGTGGTTCTTCTTATCATTGTGCAAGATTTGCGGTAGATTTGTTGGAAAAATTCTCTAAAATAGAATCAAGAGCAATATATTCCAGCGAATTTCTACTAAAAAATGTAATTCCACATGATGACAATACTTTGTACATTTTTATCACACAGTCAGGTGAAACCAGCGATACGATTAAATGTGCGCAGAAAGTAAAAGAAAATTCTAACCTTGCAACTCTTTGTATTACAAATAATGAAGAGTCTACAATATGGAAAGTTTGTGACTATCAGGTTGCTTGCTATGCCGGTGTAGAAAATGGTATAGCCGCTACAAAATCTTTCACTTCTCAAATGCTTTGTTTGATATTGATTTCTCTTAAACTTATAGAAAAAGTCCATGGAAAAGATGCGACAGCCAAATACAAAAAATCTTTGTTTAGTTTGCCTGCTGTAATTGATAAAGCGCTTTCAAAAAGAAATGAAATTAAAAAATTGGCGCATGTTTTAGCGAAAGAAAATCTTATAGTAATTACCGCTGATGGAATTTCGTATTCTTTAGCAAAAGAAGCGGCTTTAAAAATAAAAGAAACTTCTTATAAAAATATTAGTGCTGCTATTTTAGGTGAATTTATGCATGGACACGTTGCTGTGCTGAATAATAGAGCGACATTGATGTACATTGCTGTAGATAAGATTTCAAAACGCTCCGTTGCTAATTTGCAAAAAATAAAAGCTGATTATAATCCAAAGATGGTTATAATTGGTCCAAAAGATGAGAGTTTGAATCCGGATTATAATATTAATATCGTTTGTGATAATGAAATTCAGCAAATGTTTGCTGATGTTCTAATTTGTCAACAATTGGCGCTAGAAATAGCTTTAAAATTAAAACGCAATGTCGACCATCCAAAAGGACTTCATAAAGTTGTGGTAGATAAAAATATCTAACCTTCGCCCATTTCCATTTCACGTTTTTGATATCTTGCTGCTTTAGCATTGATTGCGTAACAAGTCGAACAAAGCTTTTGAGATAGCATAAACATGTTACGTTGAATTGTTGCAACGTCATTCATTGCCTCTAACATTTTGTTTGGATCAACCATTGATTCCATTGCTTCGTGGTTGTCTACTTTTTCATCTGCATATTTCTTGACTAATAATTTGTCAATATAATCTCTTGCTCCGATTGCCATAATCAAAGTCCCCCTATGTATTCCTATTGTTTCCCTTATATATATAAAAATTTTTATTAACGAAAAATTGCTTAATTGTAACGTAATGTTACAATGTTGACAAATTTATCATCATATATGGCTAAAAAAAGTGAGAGTACTTGCCAGATAACCTTGTTTATAATACGATATTAGCGACTACACTGGTCGATAGGTACAACCCTAGTCTGGCAAAACAAATATACGGAGTCGGCAATGTATCGGTTAGTATAAAGTTTCAAAGATGGAGCAGTATAGTCCGTAGTAAAATAAGTTAGAAAAATAAAGGAGACAAAGATGTCAGTAGCATCACTTATTGAATTATTAGAAGCAGGCGTT
>URPS01000051.1 GCA_900549855.1 uncultured bacterium
CGGAATGAAGGTCTGGAATCCGGGGAAAAGACAGGTCCTTGCAGAGACGGCTGTGAACTGGCTGGATGGCTTTACCAAGGATATGCTGGGACCGGACGCGACGGAATACAGTGAATACATTTCAACGGTTCTCCTCTTTATCGGACTGTCCAATATTATGGGCTTGTTCGGCATGAAGCCGCCGACGAAGGACATGAACGTCACGATAGCACTGGCGGTTATGAGCATTGTCCTGATTGAAGCGGCAGGAATCCGGCGAAAGGGAGGAAAGGGCTGGCTGAAGAGCTTTACCCAGCCGATCGCCATTGTGACGCCGATCAACATTCTGGAGATTTTTATTCGTCCGCTGTCTCTGTGCATGCGACTCTTCGGAAATGTCCTTGGCTCCTTTGTCATCATGGAGCTGATTGAGATGATTCTTCCGGTGGCACTGCCTTTGGTATTCAGCATGTACTTTGACATCTTTGACGGCTTCATTCAGGCCTACGTATTTGTATTCCTGACCTCGCTGTTCATCGCAGAAGCGGCGGAGCCCCTGATGCCGTCAGAGCCGAAGAAGAAAAAGAATCGGAAACAGAAGAATCCTTCACCGGCAGCATGAGTGAAGATTCGAGATAGAAAAGAAGAAACACAAAAAGCTATCGAAACAAACAAAACAAAATTCAGTAGAACCTGACAGGAGGAACAAAAAATGACAGCAATCGGAGCAGGAATTGCAGCACTTGCGTGCATCGGAGCAGGAATTGGTATCGGCATTGCAACGGCACATGCCGTGGATGCCATCGCCAGACAGCCGGAGGCGGATTCCAAGATTATGAGAAACCTTCTTCTTGGCTCTGCCCTTGCAGAGGCAACCGCCATCTACGGATTCGTACTTGGTATTCTGATCATTTTCATGCTGTAAAGGAAGGGATAACTTATGTTACGGATTGACAGCAACATTCTGTGGACCATCATCAATCTTCTGATCCTGTATGTGCTGCTTCGCAAGTTTCTGTTCGGCAGAGTCCACAAGATCATGGATGAGCGGGCTGCGCAGCTGCAGAAGATTCATGCAGACGCAGATGCGGACAGACAGGAGGCGGAAAAGCTCTGGAAACAGAACGATGACATTCTCCGGAAGGCGGATGAGGAGCTGGCAGTAAAGGAAGCGGCTTCCCGTGAAAAGGCCGGTGCGGAATATGACCGCATTGTTTCGGATGCCAATGAAAAGTCTGCACAGATCATTGAAGAGGCCCGCAAGAAGGCACAGGCTGCGGCGGATATTATGAAGCAGCAGGCGGCTGTGGAAATTGCAGGAATGGTAAAGTACCTTATATCTAAAGAAGCAAAAGGTGTAACAGGACAAGCGATAAATTTGTGTGCTGGATTAACTTGCGGATGTTAAAAAAAGATAGCAGCATAAAATGTCGTTACAGTGTTTAAAAATAAGAATATTTTGAACAAAATAATTAGGAAAGGATAAGATAATGTTATCAAAACAAGAATTATTAGATTTATATAATATGGATTTAGACAAACTTTTGAATGAATCAAAAAAATATTTAAAAGATGAGGTTGAATTTTGCTCAATCATAAACGCACGTTCTGGCAAATGTTCTCAAAATTGCAAATATTGCGCACAAAGTTCACACTATAATACTGATATAGAATCTTTTCCTTTGATTGATGTAGAAACAGTTGTTAAAGCTGCACATGATAGTGTTGAAAATGGAGCTGACAGAGTTGCAATCGTAACTTCCGGCAAATCTCCGGACGAAAGCGATTTTGACACGATGTTAGAGATGATAAAAGCTTTAAATAAAGAAGGCATTAAAAGCTGTGCAAGCATTGGAATTCTTAATGAAGAGCAAGCTAAAAAGCTTGCAGAAGCGGGTTTAGTAAGATTTCACCATAACATAAATACTTGTAAATCTTACCATCCGGAAATTTGTACAACCCATACTTATGAAGACAGATTGAACACAACAAAACTTGTAAAAAAATACGGGATGGAGCTTTGTTCCGGTGTTATATTAGGCATGGGTGAAAGTGTAGAGCAACGCATAGAAATGGCATTAGAGCTTGCAGAAATTAATCCTGACAGCATTCCTGTTAATATTTTGACACCAATTCCTAACACACCGTTTGAAAAATATGGCGATAAAATAGATGAAGAAAATATTTTAAGAACTCTGGCAGTATTCAAGATAGCATGCCCAAATGCTTCTATTAGAATTGCCGGCGGAAAGAAAGCCAGATTATCAGAAGAAACGATTGAAAAAGCTTTCAAATATTGTGCAGATTCTACAATTGTTGGTAATTACCTAACCACAACAGGATTCTCTCCTGATGAAGACGCAAAGCTTATTCACAAAATCGGAAGAAAATTAAAATGTGAAAAGGAATTAACAAATGTCACTGTTTAAGTTGTTTTTGATTTATGTAAAAATCGGTGCGATATTACTTGGCGGCGGATATGTAATACTTCCAATTATGACTAGTGAATTTGTCGATAAAAGAAATCTTGTTTCTCATGATGATTTGATAGACTATTTTGCACTAGCTCAATCACTCCCAGGGATTATTGCAGCCAATATGTCAATGTTTATCGGCTACAAGCTCAAAGGCAAATGGGGGGCGCTCGTTGCTATGATAGGAGTAACTTTTATTCCGTTCTGGTCTATTGTACTCCTCGCTTCAATCCTTGGTGCACTAACACGAAATTCTTACGTTCTTGGAGCACTTTGGGGAGTTGGAATCTCTGTTATAGCACTAATTATGCTAACAGTAAGAGAAATGTGGGGGAAATCAACAAGAAACGCATTTTTCTACACAATTTTTATTATGACTTTAATTTCACTTTTGGTTTTTAAAATAACTCCAATACAAAGCATAGTATTATTTACGCTTATTGGTGTCGGATTTAAAAAACTAACTCTTAAAAAGGGGGAGCTTAAATGATATGTCTTCACCTTTTTATAGAATTCTTTAAAATCGGTATATTTTCATTTGGCGGCGGATACGCAACAATACCATTTCTTTATCATATATCACAAGTTTATAATTGGTATTCAATTGATGAATTAACTCAAATGGTTGCGGTAGCTTCAATCACCCCCGGCCCAGTTGGGATTAACGTTGCAACTTATGCAGGATTAAAAAGTGCAGGAGTATTAGGTTCGGTTCTAGCTACAACAGCAGAAATGTTACCGTCATTCTTTTTAGTAATTATTGTTTCTAAGTTATTAAGAAAATTTAGCGACAACTTCTATGTAAAATCAGCAATTGAAACATTAAAGCCGATTAGTTGCGCACTCTTAACTTCTGTTGCAGTAGGATTACTAAAACCTGAAATAAGTTCGATAAAATCAATGATATTATTGGCACTATTGTTGCTATTGAGTTGGAAATCTAAAAAAGACCCGCTTTTTTACATCTTTTTATCAGCTCTTATTGGGGTTGGTTTAGTTTTAACAAAGAGCTATTCTCCTCTGACTCAGTTTTTTGCCCTTTTATAACAAGTTTGAGTTCTACACGTCGGCTTTTTGCAAAATCTTCTTTTCCGTCTACAAGAATTGGATTAGAAAAGCTGGCGCCTTCTACTATTATCATTTTACGAAGCCTATTTCCATTATTTTTATTATATGGAGTATTCGTTATAAAATCCGCAACAGCAAAAGCTCTTTTTAAGCTTAAATCCATATTTTTCATATATTGTTCATCATCAGAATAAGTTCCTGCATAAGTTTGAGAGTCTGTATGACCTTCTATAATTATTTTTTCGACATTCTTACTTAAATATTCATTAGAAAAAATAGAGTTCAAATATGCTGGAGCAAATTTTGATAAATAAGCCTTACCTTTGGATGAAAGCTCATAGCTATTAAGTTCAAACAATTCTAAATCAGAAATTTTCACAACACCATTTGCATCTATAGTAGCATCGATATTTTTTTGTTTTAAGTTTTCTTGAAGCGCTTCTGTCGCTTTTTGTTGTTCCATTTTTGTTTGAAATTTTTCATAATAACTAGTCATATATGTATAGAAAAACAGCACAATAAAAACAAGCACCAATGCAGTCATTAAATCTGTCATTGTTACCCAAAATATATTGTTTTCATTACCATCTTCTTTTTTTGGTTTAAATCTCATATCAAATCCTACAGTTAATTGTCCTTAAAATAATTTATCAACAACATCGCCACCGGAACCGTTACTAAAATTCTCATTCAATTTATTTAAACTATACAAAATATTTTCTAAGTATGGAACGGTAGTTTCTCCAATACTTTTCTCTATCGCTTTGGCAAAATCTTCCGGCAACGCTTTAAGCAATTTTTCATTCGTTACGCTCTGAATTTTTGATTCTTTTACTAAATCGATAAGAAATTTTTCGCTTGTAACAACGTCGAACAATCTGATAAATTCTTTTTGAATTGCAAGATAATATTTTTTGCATTTTTTGTTATACATAATTTTTTCTATAAACATAAACAGCATAGAAAAACCAACAGCAAACACAGAACATAGTGCCGCAATTTGAATATTCGCAATCAAGCCGTTTAAAGATTCTCCAACATTTGTTTCCATTGAAAGATTTACTTGTGTAAATGCTACTGCCATTTTTAAGAAAGTAAAAAACGGTCCTAATCCGGTAAGCAAAGTCGGCATTGTTTGTATAAACTTATGATTTATTTTGGAATAAACAAGGCTCTCTTCATTAAAAAAATAAGATGCATCAATTGTTAAATATATATCTGACTTCAATTCATTATTTACTCCTTTTGATGCAACGTATAATTTTTCCGGAAAAATCAAAGCCTTTTTAAAATCTTCCCATGGAGTCGATGTATAAGTATTACTTTTCATAAACGCATCTAATTCATTAAAACGATATGATAACTCCTTTTTATCCAAAGATTTCAAAAAACTATAAACTGAATTTAAGTTCTTTTCTACTCTTGAATAATTTTTTAATACCATCATTATAAAAATCACAAAAATTGCGGTAATAATTAAAATTGCAGGTTCTGATATAATTGTAAAAAAACTCATACTCTCCTCCTATTAGTGTAAATTATAGCATAAAGTTTGATTTTAGACTATAATTCTATATATGAAGTGTTCAAAGTGCAAAAGAGAGATTCCTGAAAACACAACAATTTGTCCGTACTGCCACAAAGTACTTGCTTTGGAGTGCCCAAATTGTCATTCTATCGGAGAAAATCCTATTTGTGAAAAATGCGGTTTTATAATACTTACCAAATGCTCAAAATGCGGAAGAACAATTTCTACAGCTGCAGATAAATGTAAATGCGGTTTCCCTGTAAAAACTTCTATTGCTTATCAAGAATGTGAATCTGATGAATTTGCATCCGTAATAGTTCGCTTTGCAGCCCTAAAACAAATTAGAAAAATTCTCGGTTCACAAGAATTATTCTCTAAATTTTATTTTAGATTAAGAAACCTTCTTATTGCACAATTATCCGGCATTGACGGAAAAATCATCATTTATAATGACATATTTACTATAAACTTTAACAAAGAATTGTCACTACCGACTTCTGCCAATAAAGCCGTTAGACTGGCGCTCAAAATAGTAAACGCTTTTAGTGAACTTAACGCAAAAGTTATTGAAGAACTTGCAATTCCACTTAAATTAGAAATTACTATAATCAAAAAAACTGCCTCTGATTTATTAGAGAATATCTCTATTAACAATAATGTCAAACTACTTACTGTAAAAAAAGAAAGCAAAAAATACTTAAAAGGTCTGCAAATAAATATAGACCAGTTTATACAAGACTGTATAAACAAAGATTTTAAGACTGATTCTTTATATTCAATTGAAGAAAACGGGCAACAATTAATGTTCTATGAAATTCTACTGGATAGTTACATAATTCCGCCTAGTAATCAATCTTTAGATACACCTGTTGAAATTCAAAAAAATGAAATTAAAAAAGTTGCTATAAAAGAAAAAGAACCGGAAGACATATATAATATTAAAATTTTTGATATTAATGCAAAATGCAAGTTTGAAAAAAGTACTGCAACACAAATTTTTGAAAAATTTAGCGATAACAAAATAATATCATTGCGCACATCTTCCAACTGGGGTATAAAAACTTCTGACATAATAAATTATTACACTTCTAAAAACATTAAGATTCTGCACGCTGCTTGTACAGAAGAGATGACATATAAACCTTGGGGAATCTTTGAACAATTATTCAAAGATTATTATAATCTTTCATTCCATTCTTCTTTGATTCCGCAAAATTTTGAGGTAAAAAGATTCAATGCTCTTATTGACCTTATAAGATTCAAACCTAGAAATTCTGCTACCCCTGAAGATGCAAGATTTGCATATATGGAAGATTTTGGAGCGTTTTTGGCTTCGCTTAAAAATTGCGCTATTTTAATTGAAGATTTCGAAAATTTGGATGATACTTCTATTCAAACTCTTGAATTATTTTTTGATCAATTCAAAACATTAAATACTACATTTATATTTACAACCAATCAGAACATTGCATTGCACACAAAATTGAAAGGTCTTTTAAGAACACCTAACTATACAGAATACACAATTCAAGCTTCCAGCCTTGAATCATTATTAGATGGAATAAAAGAAGAAGCATCTGATTTTATCAAATCTTTTTACTTTGAAAAAATAAAAGAAAACTTCAATGGTTCATATTTGTACTTCAATAATGCTCTAATGTTTTTATTAGAAAAAAATGTACTTGTAAATTTTGAAAACAGGCTACTCCTCAAAGGCAATCAATCTATCATGCTTCCAAATACATTGGAAGGGCTTATAAAAGCAAGATTAAAGCATTTAAGCAAAGATATGGATGCATCAATGATTTTGGCTTATTCAACTTATCTTGGCGCAAGAATGGATTTTGCAATGTTAACTAAACTTGGCATAAAAGATGTTGCAAAATCAGCTAAAAAACTTATAGATAAAGGTTTTGCATTCTGCAAGGACAATGTTTTGCACATCAATAACTACAATATCGTAAAACCGATAATTGATTCCTCTATAAAACCACAGGTTAATGAATTTTTATCTAAAAATATCCTTGCAAATCTCGCAAAAGGCTTAGACAACACAACGACATTGTTTATTTTGGGTAAATTATCAATATTTAAAGAGGAATACTTACTTCTTTGGAAAAATTCACAATTTGCAATGGCAACAGGAGATTATGATGCATATTTAAAAAACTGTTTAGGCTTTTTGTCTTTAATAGAGCATATCTCACATAATATTCCAGCGGAAGATATTGAAAACAACAAAAAAGAAGTTTACCAAAATATTTTAATGAGTTTATATAACTATTCTCCATCAAAAATTTATTCGATTGAAAATATTCTTTTGATTGATGCAATGAATGAGAACAACAATGACAAAATCGTAAAACTTTCTAATTTAATGTTGCAAGGCGCATTAATTTCCGCAAACTATACAGATGCGCCAACACTTTTACATAATATTTTATCCAGAATGCAAAACCCAACGCTGCTTATTGATAGCAATGTTAACACGAAGTTCTTATTATTATCACTAATAAATATTGAAATATTATTTAATATCGGTGACTTTGAACAATGCGTTGAAACGGCAAACGATATTCTAGCGGTATTAAAACCTGATATTATTGAAAAAATAAAACCTGCAAGTTTTTCTACAAATTTCTTTGTAAACCATTTGATGGAAACTTTCCGTCTTGCAGCAATTGCAAAACTTTTACTAATGGATGATGAACTTGATGATTTCTTCAACGCAATCGCTACAGCACTAAACGCAGAATTGCCTGATAAAGAGTGTATTTTGGCAATAAAAGATTTTATAGCAGGGAAATCTTATCACGCAGAAGATATAGAAAATTCTACTCCGTTTGCTAAAGTTATATATTTGATTTTACAAGAATTTGAACAACACAGCGATGATTATAAAACATTTGCGCAAAATATATATCAAGCAAAATTACTTTCCGCTGATATACATCAAAAACAGCTTGAAATGCTCTGCGATTTATTAATTGCAAATTCTTACGCCAATATGGGGGTATACCAAAAAGCCGAAATTATATATAACGACATACTAACGCAATCAGAAAATTCTACGATTGTAGGAATCGCATTTGTAGCAAAATATTTCACCGCTAAACTATATTTAACCGAAAATAAAAATAGTGAAGCTCTTTTCTTAATTAATGATACTCTCGCTCTTTTACAGAAGTACAATAACCAATTCAAGGTAATGTACGTTCTGTTTGAAAAATTATTTATTGAAACAGCGCAAGCTATGGAACTTGACAACATTGATATAGAAACAGAAGAACAAAAACTTGCATTAGAAAATTCTAATGGCAAATTTGCTAAACTGCTCTAATTAGTTTCACCTTAGCTGCTCTGCTCTTTACAAATTTATTTTCCAAATTTTTCGCAAAGAGTTGGAATACCGATTAATGCTAAATAAAAAATACCGCCGAATAATACTAAATTTAAAATATCCATTTTTTCATTCTCCTTTCAGAATGGCAAGTACAACAACTATACCTACCACTCACTTATATTTAGTTAATTCCACATTTTCAAAATTAATAACGCTTTTTAAAGAAAAGTTTTACAATTCTTAACAAACCCATGTTTACATTGATATCATTTTGAGTGTACAATTATATAAGGAGGCTTTATAACATTGAGTAAAGGCTACGAAAATTTCAATAATATGGAAACTTCCTTCAGAAAATCCACACTAATACAGGAAAGAATCGGACTTGTTTCTACACATATGTATAAGCAGTTTTTGGATTATCAACACGCAACAATGAACACAACAGAGATTTTTGCGGAAATGATTGATAACTTAAAAGCAACTGCAGATTCACTTAAGCAATCTTTTGCAGCACGTGGTGTTACGACAGAGAATATTTATGTTGAACATGATAAGGATAAAACCGTTGTAATCATTAATATTTTGTGGCATACAATCAGCTTAACTACACGTTGCAATTATGAACCTCAGGCTTTGTTCAGAGAAAGTGCTCCACCTATGTTTTCCGGTCGTATTATGGCAATAAACGGAAATTATAACGAGCTTATGGAAGGAATTTCATCAAGAAACGATATGATGCAGGTACTTCTTGACAAAGAAGTAGCGTCATTATTTGTTCCTGCTGATAAAACACAAAATTCTATTTTCAAAATAAGACACCTTGCTAACAGAGAATTTTTCTTAAATTCGTCTGATGCTTCCAGAGAATTTGTACTCAAAGTAATTGAAACAATTTGTGGTGGTGGTTTGTATCACGAAGAAGGTTCAAGAAAGAGTTTTAATATTTAAAAAATTTAACAATGTGTAAATTCTACTTGATTTACAGGTGTATTTATGATTATTTATTAATATGGATGGGTTGTATCCTCTTAGACCTATTCAATCTAAGAATAAGCGGCTAGATTCTTAGGAGTAACAAGGGGGTTGTTAAAGTCAAGTTTAGCAATATCCCAAAATTTGAGAAGGAATAAAAAAATGTTAAAAATCAGATTAAAAAGATTAGGCGCAAAAAAGGCTCCTACATACAGAGTTATCGTAATCAACTCAACTACAAAAAGAGAAGGTAGACCTATTGAAGAATTAGGTTACTACAATCCTAAAACAAAAGAAATGAAGTTGAACAAAGAAAGCGCTTTAGCTTGGATTTCTAAAGGTGCTCAACCTACTGATACAGTTAAATACTTGATTACTAACTGCAACGATGATGGTACTCTAAACTACAAAAAATCAGAAGTAGTTAAACTTTCTAAAAAAGCTCAAGCTAAGAAAGCTGAAGAAGAAGCTAGAAAAGCAGAAGAAGCAGCAAAGGCTGCAGAGGAAGCTGCTCAAGCAGAAGCAACTCCTGCTGAATAGTATAAAATCATTTTATAAAAACGCCTTCCAAAATTTGGAGGGCGTTTTTGTTATTAGAGCACAATTAGATTTTTAAAATTTATTGTAAACATATGTAAAGATTGCTGTATAAATAAGCAAGTTTTGATTGTATAATGCATTTATAAGAATGTGTATCAGTATGTGGAAGGTAGGGATAATATGATAAACCCAATTAGTTTTAGAGCAGTTGAAGCTCCAGTTTTGAATCCTGTAAAAAAGGAAGAAGTACAAAATACAGAAGTAGTTACTAATCCAATTAGCAATGAAGCTTCATTTAGAGGTGCAGAAGCTCTTGCGGCATATAATAAGGCAATTTTAGCAACAAATGCAAACACAGAAGAGGCAACTAAGGCTCCTGCGTTCAAAGGTGAAGAAATCGCTACGGAAAAAGCTCCTAAAGACGCTCCTGCTTTCAGAGGTGAAGAACCTGTAGAAGAACAACCGGCTGAAAAAGCTCCTGCGTTCAAAGGTGAAGAAACAGCTACTGAAGAGGCTCCTAAAGATGCGCCTGCTTTTAGAGGTGAAGAACCTGTTGAAGAACAACCGGCTGAAAAAGCTCCTGCGTTCAAAGGAGAAGAGCCTGTTGCAGAAGAAGCTCCTAAAGATGCGCCTGCATTCAGAGGTGAAGAACCTGTTGCAGAAGAAGCTCCTAAAGATGCACCTGCATTCAGAGGTGAAGAACCTGTTGTAGAAGAAGCTCCTAAAGATGCGCCAGCTTTCAAGGGAGAAGAACCTGTCGAAGAAGTTGAAGCTGAAACTAAGTAGTTTAAATATAAATAAAAAAATCCGTTGGTAAAATTACCAACGGATTTTTTTATTTATATTTAATTAATTACTTTGTCCTGCACGGTAACCGCAAGCAACATAAACGATTGGCAAAAATCTGGCAATATTTAATTTTTCTACCATAGGAATCTTGGCTAGTGCCAAAGCACCAATTCCATCATCAATATTTGCCAACGCATCTTTTGGAGTAAGTTTTCTATCTGGATATTTGTCTTTTGGATCTGTTATAATATTTGACAACGCAGCTGAACCGTACATACCAACTAGAAGGCCGCCTATAACTGATAAAAATTTATTCATTTTTGTATTGTATTTTTCACTATTTTCACAAAGACTCACCGCTCCACCAACAATCCATGTTGGAATAGAAGCATTTAAGAATTGAAATAATCCTTCTTTTAATCTATTTTTTTGTACCTTTTTTTCTTCTCCTATTAAACCGAACCCAACTCCACCTATGATTGCACCAGCAGAAGTTTTAATCATATCCCACATGCCATATTGTAATTTTAGCGGATTTTTCACTTTTTGTTTTTTCATCATTAATAAAATTGGAATCATAGTACCAATTGTTGAGCCTGCAAAAGCTTTTGTCTTATCCGCAGTTGAAATATTTCTATTATAAGATTTTACCCTATAATTACATTTTTTATCTGTTTTTATTGAACTCAAAAATGGAGTATAAGATACAATATTATTTGTTTGTATATTCATTTTATTACTTTTTTAAAATTTACCTAGTTATATAAAACCAATAAAAATTTTTATTGCTATTATTTGTAATTAATTTTTAATTGCTTTACAAAACCTATCGCATCATCTCTTGTCACAACATCGCCATTGAGTTGAGCTTCTTGCAAATTCTTAATCACAAGTCCTAACCTTGGCGATTGTGGAATGTTTAAAATAGTCATTATTTCTTTACCATCCAACAATTTAGGCAATGGCTTTAGAGTATCTTTTTTCTTAAGATAAAAATCTAATAACGTATTAAGACCGTTGATATTATTTTTAATCATTTCGTCAGTAATATCCTGCCCTAGTGCCGATAAACGGTCGGCTTTTGCTAAAATAATGTTATCTATAACATTACTATCCATTTTTCTAATATAGCGCATCATCACTTTATCATTCAATTCCGGTGCTGCTATAACATTTGATGGATAAATATGATTTTTTATCATGCCGGAAATATATTCTATCTGTTTTTTAGAAAACTTTAAATCCTTCAATAATGTAACAACAAGTTTTGAGCCCACATCATCGTGCTTAATAAATCTATGTCTTACACCACAAACACGACTATCCTTAGTACAGTTATTGCAATTTTCAGGGATACAAGTATCACTTTCCAGAGTCCAAGTCGAAAATTTACCAATATCATGCAAAAAACCTGCCAATTTTAAATGGTTTATGCGAGGAAAACCTCCAAAATCAGTTTGTTTTAAATGAGCTTGAATTTCTTCCGCAGAATTTTTATAAAGAAGTTCAATCTGTCTAACTGTTTCTACAACGTGATGGAATAAATCCAAGTGGTGATGGCTATTTGGCGGTACTTGTTTCATCTCAGCTACATTAGGAAATATTTTTTCTAACAATCCGTCATCGTCCATCAATAGCAATGTCTTTGCGGCATAATCTCCACCGAACAATTTCATCAATTCATAAGCTATACGCTCTTTTGCAGGATTTAAAGCCAAATATTGATACTTTTTTAAAGCAATTTGTAATTCTTCTGCGGGTTTAAAACCTGTAACCGCTAAAAATCTATAAGCCCTTAGTACCCTTAGCGAATCCTCTTCAAAGTTTTCATCTCTAATTTGTCTTAGAACTCCTTTTTCTAAGTCATCCATCCCACCGGTAACATCAATAAACTCACATTTTCTTAAATCATAAGCTATAGCATTAATAGTAAAATCACGTCTTTGTAAATCATCTTCAATCGTATCACCTTGCATTTCTGAAATATCAAGATAGTTAATTTTATCCTTCAAAACAACTCTATAGATATGATTTTCGGAATCTAAAGTAACCATTGTAGCATCAAATTGTTCAGCAAGTTTTTGCGCAAAACTCTCAGCATTTTTTATCGCAATATCTCTATCGCATATACAAAAATTCTTCTTATCAGCAGCCATTAACCAATCACGCACACAACCGCCAACAAGATATCCTTCATTTATTTCTTTTAGAATAAAATCATCCTTGATATTCATAAATAATATCTCCAAGTCCAACTATTACAGCGGTTTCAGCTTTTAAAATAAGATATCCAAGAGTTATCAACGGCAAGTTTTTTTGTTTAAAATATTCAAATTCTTTTTCTGAAAAACCGCCTTCCGGTCCAATAATAACCAAAACTTTATCACCTTTTCGGATAGGATTTTCGTTTAAATAACTTCTCAAACTCTTTTCCGTAGAGCGTTCTGCGAACACAATGACTTTATCAAACTCTTTATTTAAAAGTTCCTCAAAAGTTATTGGAGCTTCACATGTCGGGATTTTTGCCCTTTCACATTGTTTAGAAGCTTCATACATAACCTTTTGCCACTTTTCTTGTTTATTGACTTTTAGTGCACAATTATCTGTAAAAACCGGATACACAGCTCGAGCACCAAGTTCTGTTGCTTTTTCCATAACAGTCAATTGAGCATCACTTCTCAAAGGACTTTGTGCTAGATACAAATCAAATTCCAAATCTCGCTCAGAATGATAGGATTTTTCAATTTCACAAATAATTTCTTTAGAATTTATTTCTTTAATTATTGTTTCATACTGAATTTGATTTTCATCTATCAAGAGCAACTTTTCACCACATCTTGCTCTTAGAGAACGAGCGATATGTCTGTAATTATCAGAGTCTGTTACAGTTATTAAATTTTCGTTTCTATCATTTGAATTTACAAAAAAATGTGGCATATCTATTCTCCCATTTTTTTAAATCTAACTAACATTGTCGTAAACATTATTGAACATAAAACAACTGCAGCTGTCACAAGTCCAAACCAGAATCCAAGTAAATTCATGTGACAATGAAATCCGAGAAAATACCCGAGAGGGATTGACACAAGCCAATATGCAATAAAATTGGCAAGCATTACAACGCCGGTTTGTTTTATGCCTCTAAAAATACCTGCTAACGCAACTTGCATACCGTCAAATATTTGGAAGAAACATAGTGCAAACACAATTGGTATACAAACTTTTACCAACTCCGCATCCTTTGTAAATAAGCTTACGAGAAATTCCGGTATAGTTCCTACAACAATTGCGGAACAAGTCATAAAAGCAACCGCCATTAAAATACCTGTATAAGCATACGTTTTCAATGACTTATAATACTTCGCACCATTTGCAAATCCTACCTTTACAGCCGTAGCATTTGAAATTGCAAACGGAATCATAAATGATACGCTCGTTAATGTGCAGACAATATTTTGAGCTGCTGCATAAATTCCGGAAATCCTACCCAAAATTACAGTAGTAGCATTAAATCCGATAAATTCAATTACAACCGCTAAAGAAGAAGGAGTCCCTACTTTCAGTAAATCCTTATAGAATCCACCATCTTTGTGATGTTGTATTTTAATGCGCTTAAAGCAGTACCAAAACAAAACAAATCCCATAAAATATCTTGTTATTAAACTGGATATTGCAAGCCCTTTTGCCCCCATTTCCGGAATAATTCCACAGCCGAATGCAAATATTATGTTCAAAATTACGTTAACAAAAATGCAAATAACTGTTAAAATATTTGGGAAAACAACAATTTCAAAAGACTGCAAGTATTCTTTTGTCATGCAATGCAAATACGCACCAAAAACAGAAAACGCAGTCACCCAGAAATAATCTTTAATCATCGGAACAAGCCTTGCTTCAAAGCCAAGGTGATTGATAACCGGTATAAAAGCAATAATAGCCAACGATATTATTACAGATAATATAGCTGTAAATTTTAAAGCCGGATAAAAATATTTTTCTGCTTGCTTACCGGCTCCTCTATAATTGGAAAGAATTGCAGAAATGCTGCTCAGAATTCCGATTCCGACCATTACAATACAATTTATTACCGCTGTTGCAAGACTTACTGCTGCAAGAGTATCTGTAGAATGTCTTCCGGCAACAATTACGTCACCAACACCAATAAGTATAAAACCAAGATTTCCCAACATAATAGGAAGCGCAATATTCAAAATATCTTTTATATAAAAACTTCTAATTTGCATAATATCTATATTGTACTATAAAAGTTTTGACAAAGTTCTGCGATTATCATACGATAAAATAGGAGATGCAGTACGCAATTTCAAGAAAATAGCGAACTGATACCCATCCCAACCTTCCCTAACAAGGGAAGGAGCTATACTGAATATCAGGAAACTACGGTGAAAATCCGTGACTGTGCCGCAACCGTTATAGCCGGAAAACTTATTATTG
>URPS01000052.1 GCA_900549855.1 uncultured bacterium
CAGGATATACAAATTTTTCTTCTAGATAAAAATGTTCAAAAAAATAATATTACATTGGAAGATATTGTTAAATTTATAAATAAGATGCTAAAACTCAACCCAACAAAAGAAGAACAAGAGCAATCTACAATTGCTGAAAAATATAAAGATGAAAGCGGAAAAAGCGTCTTTACACCACAATTAAAAGCTCTTTTTGGAATAGAATACAAAAGCGTAAAAGAGTCCGACATTTTTGATGAAGACAAAAATGTTAAAAAAGGAATGGAAGTTTTTGACTTAAATAATGATGGCAAAATTGATAATGTAGAAGAAGAATTTTTATCAAAAAATACTGGGTATACAACTCTATCTCAGCTAAAAGAAACTTTTGAAGAATTGGAAAAAGCCGATAATTCTGATGGAAAAATCACAAAAGAAGACAAATTGGCGATATACAACAAAACGCTTCAGAAAAGAAGCAAAATCGAACATGAAAAATTAAATAATATGGAAATAACTGATGATGCTGGAAACAATGTAATTACAAATGAGATAAAAGTTTTATTTGCTGATGGCAAAGATTCTGTTTCTTTTGATAAAATTGCTGATGAGTTCAATGGAGGAAAAATTAAAGCCGGTATGGAACTTTTTGATTTGAACGGTGATGACAAACTTGATAACATTGAGAAGGCTTATTTTACAAACAATGGACATTTTAATAAAAATCCGAAAGAACAATTGGAGCTGAATTCTTTTCTAGATGCTATTGTAAATCTGGATAATGTAGGATATGTACAAGGTAAAGGTAAAAGTGTCACAAATAATATGATTACAGAAATGGATAAAAGGCGTTTATACAAAATGTTATCAAGCGGAGAATATATGCTTGATAATATAAAAACTTTTCCAAAGGAATTGCAAGATAAATATGTTGAGGTTTTAAACCGAAAAGGTTTATATGACCATAAAGCGGAAAATTCTGTAGGAATTAGTAGAAAAGATTGTATTGAAATTGATTCGGATTCATTAAGTGAACCGGAAATAGCATCTGTAATGGTTCATGAGTTTGCTCATTCAATATTGTCAGATAACATGCCACCACTATTACAAGAAGTTGTAACATTTTATTCTGAATACAGATTGTATTCAGAAGCTGTAAAAAATGATTCAGATTATAAACAAAAAATTGAAGGTCATCGTTCAGGTTCAAAAACTGAATCTGTTGATATGCAGTACATGGATTTTATAGATAATTTAAGAAAAGAAAATCCGAATATGTCAGAGAAAGATTTGGCAATAGAAGCCTTTTTAAAATTCGAATTTGATTCCTATAATGGTCGATATCAAGAAAAAGTTACAGAAGATTATATCAGAAACGCAAATTACGACGCAGCAAAAGAATTTTTTAGTTTTAATGAATGAATCGTAAGAAAGCAATAAAAAATAGCAAGGGAGAGATTCTAAAACCTTACAGGAAAAGAATTTGTCACTCCAAACCTGTTTTATAAAACAACTCGACCTCATCGGACTGTGCCGAAGTAAAAGTTACCCCTAATGGGTAAGTTTTACTGAGAGGGAGCCGTGCGCTACAAGAGGGAGAGGTGAAGACTTGGAACCGAACCCGATTGTGTTCTCTGAGAGAACTTGCGAACGACGAATAACCCGTGAGAAAGCAATAAAAAATAGCAAGGGAGAGATTCGAACTCTCGACCTCACGGGTATGAGCCGTGCGCTCTCACCAGCTGAGCTACCTTGCCATGTTTTTCTTTATGTTCCAGTAGCTGGTTCGAGTGCGGCTCTCACGAAAATCTATAATTTCGCTCACTATCGTTCACTCAGGGAGCTACCTTGCCATAAATTTAAGTTATTCACTTGTCACTTGTCTATTCTCTCACAAACATTTTTAAATTTCAAGTAAAAAAAGAAGAGCTTATTTTGAAGCTCTTCTTTCCTTTTTTTATTCACTAGTCATCGACATCTACGTCTTGTCTATGTTCTTTTTGGGGAAGTGGTCTGTCCGCATGTCTTTTATCAAATTTCTTATGGAACTCACCTCTTGGTCCTCTATCAAAATGTTGAGGTCCAAAATCCGGTCTTACCATTTGTTGACAAGGACAAGGCATTGGAACTGGCATTGGCGGTTTATTAAGCGCTGCAAATAAGCTAATTGCCAAAAAAGCACCTACAAAAGTTCCTGCTGTGATTACAACAAATTTCTTAAAATATTTGTTTTGGCACAAGCATTCATGTTTTTCTTCGATAATTTTGTTTTCGTCTGTCATAATTTACTCTCCTATTTAATTTACATTTGTTTAACGATCTTGAATCGCATTTTGTTCATTTTTTTGTTAAAGTACTTATATGGGGATTTATGCAGAAAAAGCTTGCAATAATTTTAGAATAGGCTACAATTGTGCTCAATCAGTACTTTTAGCGTTTGCCGACAAAGTTAATTTGTCAGAAGATACTGCTTTAAAGCTTGCTTCTTCTTTTGGTGGTGGCATGGGACGTTTAAGAGAAGTTTGTGGCGCAGTAAGTTCGATGTTCATGATTGCAGGACTTTTGCAAGGATACACTACCCCAAATAATGATGATATCAAAGGCGAACATTACGCACATATTCAAGATTTGGGTAAAAAATTCCAAAGAGAATGTGGTTCAATAATCTGTCGTGATTTACTCGGACTTTCAGAAGGAGCTGATGAACCAACACCTTCTAAAAGAACCGATGAATATTATCAATCAAGACCTTGCGAAAATTGCATCAAAGTTGCAGCGGAAATCATTGAATCAGAAATTTTGAAAAACGTATAGTTTAAACAATCAGCGCAAAAGTTTTGTAGTATAAATATAATGCAACCAGTATCAAAAGCGTTCCGCTGATTTTTAGCAGCATGTCAGAAAAGTTCGCAAATTTTCTAAGATTTTTAACTCCGGATGTGAACAAGCCTGCGATAATTAAGATTACACCTTGACCAACTGCAAAAAGGAATAACATAGCAATTGCAGCAAAAAGATTTTTTCCCATAGCTGCAAATGCCATTATGCCTGCAAGGATTGGCGTAGAACAAGGTGTTCCGGCTAGAGCAAACGCAACTCCTAGTAAAATTGGATACACAAATAGGGAGTTTGTACTGTTTGTTGGCATTGCTTTTATTATTACCGGCATGTCAAAATCCAAAAGGTTAGTTAATTTTAAACCCATTACAAGTAGTAACGAAGCCATTACGAGTGTGAAATAAGCTCCAAGTGCGGATGCGAATACGCTACCTGTTACAGCACATATTATTCCAATAATTGAAAATACAATTGCTGTGCCAAATATAAAGAAGCTGAGCTGAACAAAAGTTCTGAGCGGCGTTTCTTTAGAATAACCGCCGACATAACCTATTATTAACGGTAACATCGCAAGTGAGCATGGCGAAATTGAAGCTAGTACACCACCTAAAAATGATGCTGCGAACATTAATGCCCATACTCCGGCACTGGTTGTGCCGGAAGAAAAAATTTGTACTAAATTATCCATTGATTAACTCTTTCAAGTAGTTTTCTAATATCTGTGGCTGCATAGAACCTTCTATGCGTCTTAAAACATTACCGTTCTTGTCTTTAAAAACCGTCGTAGGAACCAATTTTACATCGTACTTTTTGATTAACGTTCCGGTTGCATTATCTTTTTGAGTAACATTTATTTGTCTTAATGTAATATCACGGTTGTATTTTGGAAATATCTCGTCAAATACTTTTTCTAATTGTTGACACTCATAACACATTGGAGATGCGAATTTTATAACTTCAGCCCCTCCTGCTGCGACTGATGGCGGAGTTGTCAGCTTATCTCTAGTTAATCCAAAGTACGCTACAAGTGGCACAAGAAAAATTAATACAACAATAATGATATTTTTATTCATAAAATCTCCTCCCAAGAACATATATTAGTAGTGTTTGTCCTTGTTTCTTATATAATAGCGCACGATAATTTAAAACAAAATTCTATGCCGGTACAATTATTATAACAATTAAAATTTCAGAACTGTTTATAATATTTATTCCAAAATGTGCTCAAGTGCCATTTCTAATACCGTTTTTACGTGATGGTCATTAAGAGAATAAAAAACATTCTTCCCTTTTTTGTCGGCTCTAACCAATTTTGCACTTCTTAATATCTTAAGTTGATGTGAAACTGCAGATTTTGTCATGTTTAATAAGCTTGCTAATTCTCCCACGCACATTTCATTTTCTTCAAGCGCCCATAATAACTGTATTCTGGTGCTATCTCCCATGAGCTTAAAGAAGTCTGAAAGCTCGTATAACAGTGTTGTATTAGGCATTTTGGCACTGACTTTGTTTATAATATCTAATCTATCCATACAAAAATTATAGTTGAATATTTGTTCATATGTCAAACTAAATATTAAACAATGTAAAAAGATAGCCGTTATCAATTGACAGTTGAATAGTTGTTCAACTATAATATAAGTAACAATTCATTGATTGAGGTGCTCCTATGTGCGAACATTCTGAAGAAAAACTTGATACAAGGCGAGTTGCCGTTAGTTTTGCATTGATTGCCGTATTGTTTATTGCCGGCTTTTGGTGTAAATATTTCTTTTTCGCAGCTTATATTATTGCAGGTTTGGAAGTCTTGAAAGATGCATTAAAAAACATTGCTAAGGGGCAAGTTTTTGATGAAAACTTTCTTATGAGTATTGCAACTATTGGCGCAATTTGTGTTGGAGAATATCCGGAAGCTATCATGGTAATGCTTTTGTATCGAATCGGAGAATATTTTCAGGATAAGGCTGTCGAAAAATCACGTCATTCTATAAGTGAACTAATGGATATAAGACCTGATTATGCAAACCTTGATGGTAAAAAAGTTAGTCCTGAAAGTGTAAAAATCGGTGACATAATAACAGTTAATACAGGAGAAAAGGTTCCTCTAGATGGCATTATAACAGAAGGACAAGCTTCTATTGATACATCTGCATTGACTGGTGAATCTATTCCCAAAAGCGTAAAAGCAGGTGACGCTATTTCAAGCGGATGTATAAATTGTGATGGAGTTCTGAAAATAAAAGTTACTAAATTATTTGAAGAGTCAACTGTTTCAAAAATTTTGAACTTAGTAGAAAATGCTTCTGCAAAAAAAGCACAAGCGGAAAAATTTATTACAAAATTTGCTAAAATATATACACCTGTAGTTGTTATATTGGCTTTGATAATCGCTGTTATTCCGCCATTAATATTGAGTACATCTTTTATTGTTTGGGTAAAAAGAGCCTTGACGTTCCTTGTAATATCTTGCCCTTGTGCGTTAGTAATTTCAATACCACTCAGCTTTTTTGCAGGAATCGGAATAGCTTCAAGAAAAGGTATTTTAATAAAAGGCAGTAATTACATGGAAGTTTTAGCCAAAACATCTGCTGTAGTTTTTGATAAAACCGGAACGCTAACAGAAGGTGTATTTAAAGTTACACAAATCGTTTCAGACAATCCGGATATTCTAAAGTATGCTGCTTACGCTGAAAGTTCTTCTTCTCACCCGATTGCAAAAGCAATTAAAGCTGCTTACGGTAAAGAAATTCCGGAAAACAATGATATAAAAGAAATTGCCGGCATGGGGATAAAGGCTTTTGTTGATGGTAAAGAAGTTTTAGTTGGAAATTCTAAATTGATAAAGGCAGAGCCTATTGAAACCATGGGGACTGTTGTCTATGTTTCAATTGACAGAAAATTTCAAGGCTACATTGTTATTTCTGATGAAATAAAAAAAGATTCATATTCTGCAATTGCAAATCTCAAAAAATCTGGGATTTTTACAGAAATGCTGACGGGTGATTCTAGAACAGCTGCCGAAAAAGTTGAAGAAATTCTTGGCTTGGATAAAGTTTATGCGGAACTTTTACCGGAAAACAAAGTAGAAAAAATAGAAGAGTTGATTTCAACCTCAAAGGGTCGTGTATTATTTGTTGGAGATGGCATTAATGATGCACCGGTTTTAACTCGTGCGGATGTCGGTATTGCAATGGGCGGATTAGGTTCTGATGCTGCAATAGAAGCTGCAGATGTGGTTATTATGGATGATAAACCTTCAAAAGTCGTAGATGCTATAGAGGTAGCAAAAAAAACAATAACAATAGTTAAGCAAAACATCGCATTTGCAATCAGCGTAAAAGTACTATTCTTAATTCTGGGTGGGTTAGGTTTAATGACAATGTGGGGTGCAGTCTTTGCCGATGTTGGTGTAACTTTTATCGCGGTCTTGAATGCAAGTGGTGCGATGCTCTTAGGGTTAAAAAGTTGAAAATTGAAAGAATGTAGGGTTGGAAAAGTGAGAACGGTTCCCACCAAAAACTTGAACTTGTTAGATGTACATGCTATTTCCCCTTGAATATTTTTAGAATATAATAAAATCAACACATGAGGCTGAAATGATAACATTAGATAAATTAAGAATTGGAAAAGAAGGGTTTATAAAATCAATCGAGTGCGAAGACAAGGCGCTTAGAGGACATATTTTGGATATGGGTTTGACTCCGGGGGTGGAAGTCGAACTTATCAAAACTGCACCAATGGGCGACCCTTTAGAAATTAGAATTAGAGGGTATGAACTTACGATAAGAAAAGCAGATGCGGCAAAAATAGTTTTGGAAAAAATCCATAAAGCTCATAGTTTGCCAAGAAAAGAAATTGTTTTCAAAAAGATTGAACACTCTATGAAAGGTGAAGAAAGTGTTGAGAAAAGAAATGTTAAGCCTAAAACAAAGCTAAAATTTGCATTGGCTGGAAATCAAAATTGCGGTAAGACTACACTTTTTAATAGATTAACCGGTTCTAATCAACACGTAGGTAATTTCCCTGGGGTTACTGTTGATAAGAAAGAAGGGCAAATCAAAGGATATGCAAATGTCACAATTACAGATTTACCGGGGATTTATTCGCTTTCACCTTATAGTAACGAAGAAATTGTTACCAGAGATTTTATATTAAACGAGAAACCGGATGGAATTATTAATATCGTAGATGCCACAAATATTGAACGTAATTTGTATCTAACTTTGCAACTGATAGAACTCAATGTGCCGATGGTAATTGCATTAAATATGATGGATGAAGTTACTGAAAATGGCGGAAGTATTGATATTAATGGTTTAGAAGTGGAACTTGGAGTCCCTGTAATTCCTATTTCTGCAGCTAAAAATCAAGGTATTGAGGAGTTGGTAGAGCACGCAATTAATGTTGCCAAATACTCGGAATTTCCTGCAAGAGTTGATTTCTGTCAAGAAAATGACTCAAAATCCGGTGCAGTTCATCGTTGTATTCACTCAATGATTCACTTGATTGAAGACCATGCTGTTGCAGTGCAAATCCCTGCGAGATTTGCGGCAACAAAACTTGCTGAAAAGGATTTTCACCTTATTAAATCATTAAATCTCGATGACAACGAAGTTGAAACTTGTAACCATATTATTGAAGAGATGGAAAATGATACAGGATTAGATAGTGAAGCGGCCATGGCGGATATGAGATTCACTTTCATTGAAGGATTGTGCGCTAATTATGTTTCCAAACCTTCTGATACAATAGGGCATAGAATATCTTTGAAAGTTGATAAGGTTTTGACAGGAAAATATACGGCAATGCCATCATTTTTGCTAATCATGGCATTAATATTTTTCTTAACTTTTGGACCCATTGGCGGATTTTTGTCAGTTTTGATGGAAGTTGGAATAGAAAAAGTCATATCTTTTTCTGATCAGATTCTATCTGCTTATGGCTTAAATCCTGTAGTGCATTCGCTAATTATTGATGGTGTATTTTCCGGAGTGGGAAGTGTTTTAAGCTTTTTGCCGCAAATTGTTGTTCTGTTTTTCTTCTTATCTATTTTGGAAGACAGCGGTTATATGGCGAGGGTTGCTTTTGTTATGGATAGATTACTTAGAAAAATCGGGTTGTCCGGCAGAAGTTTTGTTCCAATGATAATCGGTTTTGGTTGTTCTGTTCCAGCTATTATGGCATCAAGAACTTTGCCATCAGAACGTGATAGAAAGATGACAATTCTATTGACTCCGTTTATGAGTTGTTCTGCTAAACTACCAATTTATGCATTATTTACAGCTGCATTTTTTTCTAAGAACCAAGTGTGGATAATTCTTAGTATGTACTTGATAGGTATGGTAGTCGGAATTCTTTTGGCATTTTTCTTGAAATATTTTGTATACAGAGGTGAAGCCGTTCCGTTTGTAATGGAGCTTCCTAACTACAGAATGCCGGGATTTGTGAATGTTTATCGACTCATTTATGTCAAGGCAAAGGATTTTGTAACCAAAGCGTTTACGATAATTTTCTGGGCAACAATTATCATCTGGTTTATGGAAACCTTTGATACAAGATTGAATTTAGTTACAAATTCTGCTGATAGCTTGTTGGCTTTGTTTGGTAATTTTATTGCACCGCTATTCAGACCTTTAGGTCTTGATGATTGGAGAATTTCAACTGCGTTTTTAACCGGATTTATGGCAAAAGAAAGTGTTGTAAGTACTTTGAGCGTCTTGGTTGGTGATATTACTAAATCTGGATTGTTTAATCAGATTACGGCATTTACGTTTATGGTGTTCTGTTTGCTATATACTCCTTGTGTTGCTGCAATTGCAACCGTAAGAAGAGAATTAGGCAGAAAATATGCGGTTCTGGTTGTATTTATACAATGCTTAATTGCTTGGTGTGTAGCATTTGGGGTTTATAGACTTCTTATGTGTATATTAAATTAGGTTAAAAAAGTATGACAAATTTTGATTTTTTAAAAAAGATAGATGCTAATCTCTATGAAATAATAAAAGAGGCAGAAAAGCTTTATACCGCTGAATTTTTTGAACAATGTATGGGACAGACAAGAAGATTTGGCGAACAAATGTGTAAATCTATATTGGCTGAAAGAAGACAATATGACGGAAGTTTTGATGATATGATTGCAACATTAAAAGACCACGCAACTTCTATTCAAGAAAAAGAATTTGTTGACGATTTGTATTTTCTAAAAAAACAAGGCAATATTTCAGTCCATTCTTCTACAGTAAAAAAAGATGGTATGGCTGCGCTAGAGTGTTTGCAGCGAGCATTTGAAGCTGCTATAAATTATGCAGTTTTTTATAAAAAAGGAAATAAATCAATACTAAAAAATCAATATGATATTGAACTCTTGATAACAGGAAAAACCGGCAAAAGCAGCTTGAGCGAAAAATATGAAACAAAGAAAAAAGAAACTAAAAAGAGTGGAAACGGCAGTAATAAAAAAACTTCTGCACCGGTAAAACAATCTTACACAATGAAACCAAAAACATATGCCAAGAGTAAAGGTATTACGCCATTTTGGATTTTTGTCGGAATCAGTTCTATTATTTCCGCAATATTGATTTTGTTAATTGCTGTGTTATAAAAGTATTTTAAGGTGGGAACTGTGTTATAAATGTATGTCTTTTATGGTGGGAACCGCTGACGCTTTTCCTGTCCTGTGACTTTGTTGGTAAAAATATTGCAACGTCATTGCGAGCGGGAGCGAAGCAATCCAGTATTGATTTTTAATTATTATATTTAACAAAAGTGGAAATATATTCTCTTAGTTTTTCAATAGCAGGATTTTGATTCAAATAATCTCTTGGCAAGGTTTTTATTAATGCCATTGCTTCTTGTATCAGTTTTATGCCAATATCAGGATGTTTCTTTGTTATGAATTTTGCGGCACTTACTTTATCAAAAATTAATTGCCTTACGTAATCATTTTTTGCTCTTAATGTACTTTTTTTAGATAATTCATCATAATTCTCTATAATATTTTTAGATGCATTCATTGATGCACTAAGAACATCTAAATATTCTGTAGGAGAAAATCTATCACACTCTTTTAATGCTTTGGTGTATTTTTGTCCAAAAAATACAATTCCGAAATCATCTTTTTCTTTTACCCTATGATTGAACCCATGTTTTGCAATTATTTTAGTGTTATGAGGATTATTTTTATTTTTGTCAAATAAAATTGTGTATAATTTACTCGTAAAAATATAAGTATCTAATCTATTCAATTTATCAATTAAAGAAAAGGAACTGTTTATAAAGTCTGATTCTAAAGCATTGTCTTTGAATTTGTCATACATATCAGAAAAATACTCACCTAATATTTTTATATTCAACGGTTCTCTATTTTTTACGCTAGTGAGTATTTTTCTTGCTGTTAAACGAAAATTCTTTTTTAGGTTATCTTCATTGTCTGTATTAAAGATATCTTTTGAAAGTTTGGTTTTTAAAAACAGATTTATTTTGTTCAATTCTTGCAGGTTATCAACAAAATAAATACCGTTTGGATTGTTGATTTTCTTGTAAATAGATACTAATTCTTTTCTTGTTTCATTAGGAGCAGAATTTTCTTTTTGCATTGCTATATCAATTTCTGTTTTTATTAGGGTCAAAACGTACGCTGTTTTTGTATTCAAGGGACGAGAAATTGTTTTAAACCCTTTTCCTAATTGTTCATAATTTGTGCAAACCTCTGTAAGTGCATCTTTTTTGATGTTTAAATACTGCAAGTATAAATTTTCATCTTTTCCTTTGTATACGTTAGCTAAATCGTCTGCTCTTGATGCAATATGCACACTGTCTTTTTGCTTTTTGGCTATTTCAATAGCTTTAGGTCCAATGAATTTTAGAAATGTAGTATTATCAGCATTGGTTTTAATCAGAAATGAGTAAATAATTCCGGCTATACTATCTTGTTTTGCTTCTTCCATTTTTTCTGCTAACTGAACAAATGTATGATTTAACATTTTTCTAAGTTGATTGCTGTTACATTTGCTATTTGCAACGTACAAATCGCGTGACAATTTCTCAGGATTTATTTGAATTTTATTACGTAAAGAATTGTCTGCGTGATGTTGGATGTTGTTTAACATTGCTTTAAATTGATATTTTTCTTGCGTAAATTTGTCGATTTGCATTAATTAGTAATTCCTTTGTTATGATTTGTCTTAATTAGTAAAAAACTCTAAAAAAATAATTTGCTAAAATTCGCAAAATCGCTAAGCACGTGGGAACCGCTGACGTTTTTCCTGTCCTGCGACTTTGTTGGTAAAAATATTGCAACGTCATTGCGAGCGGGAGCGAAGTTGTAGGGTGGGAAAAGCGTCAGCGGTTCCCACCAAACCCCATTTTTGATATAATGAACATATGTCAAATTATAAACGAATGTATTTGCAAGAATACAATTATGTGTTCTTCACTATTGTTACCAATAATCGTGAAGATATTTTAGTTAAAAATATAAATTTATTACGTGACTCTTTTAGATATGCTCTTCAAAATTTTGAATTCAACATAATTGCAATTTGTGTAATGAAAAATCATTTACATATGATTCTAAATGTCAAAAACATAAAAGAATACCCTAAAATTATATACTCAATAAAATTTGATTTTTCTCATAGATTAAACAAAAATAATAACATCTCAGAAAGTAAATTAAAAAAAGGTGAAAAAGGAATTTGGCAAAGAAGATATTGGGAACATACTATAAGAAATGAAAAAGATTTTTATACACATATTGATTATATTCATTATAATTCAATGAAACATTATAAAATTTCACCTAAAGAATGGAAGTATTCAACTTTTTTAAAATTTGTTGATAAAGGATATTATGATATTAATTGGTGTAATTTTGATGATGTTAATAGTATAGACAATTTAGACTTTGAATAGCATTTGGTGGGAACCGCTGACGCTTTTCCCACCCTACGACTAATTGTTTGACATGTACAATTGCGAGCGGGAACTAAGCAATCCAGTCATTCCGTTTGTAAGTTTATTTTAAACTTTTGAATTGCCACGAAAATTTTCGGAGTAAAAATTAATATTAATAAACAAAAGTCTAAATTTTTTCGCAATGACGGCAAACTGAATGGAATAGCGTGAGCGTTTCCCACCAAATACTGAAAAATCTTACCTCCTTGCTTTGCACCTCTTGCTTATGCTAAACTTTTAAGTATTATGATTACTACAGAAAATTTAACCGTACGATTTGGGAAAGACCCATTATTTGAAAATGTTAATATAAAATTTGCAGAAGGCAATTGTTACGGACTTATTGGTGCAAACGGAGCCGGAAAAAGTACTTTTTTAAAAGTGTTATCGGGTGATTTGGAGCCAACAAGCGGACAAGTCCATATCAAAAAAGGGCAGCGTATATCAGTTTTGAAACAAAACCACTTTGAATTTGACGACTATACTGCTATTGATACCGTTATTATGGGCAACAAGCATCTTTATGATGTTATGAAAGAAAAAGATGCCTTGTATATGAAGCCCGATTTTAATGACGAAGATGGTATTCGTGTAGCTCATTTAGAAACAGAATTTGCAGAGATGGATGGCTGGCAGGCTGAATCGGATGCGTCATCGCTTCTTAATGATTTAGGTATTCCTCAAGAATTGCACTATTCATTGATGAAAGATTTGTCCGGTAGCGAGAAGGTGCGTGTATTGTTAGCTCAAGCTTTATTTGGCACTCCGGATATTCTTCTTTTGGATGAACCTACAAACCACTTGGATTTGGCGACAATTACTTGGTTGGAAGACTTTTTGATTGATTTCCCTAACACAGTTATTGTAGTTTCGCACGACAGAAAATTTTTGGATAGAATTTGTACACATATTGCAGATATTGATTTTAGAAATATTCAGCTTTATACAGGTAATTATTCTTTCTGGACACAAGCTAGTGCGTTGATTATGAAACAAAAAGAAGAACGCAATAAAAAATTGGAAGAAAAAGCGGAAGAATTTAGAAAATTTATTGCAAGATTTAGTGCGAACGCATCAAAAGCAAAACAAGCAACTTCCCGAAAAAATATGTTGGAAAAATTGACTTTGGAAGATATAAAACCTTCAACAAGAAAATATCCTAGTATAAATTTCAAGTTCTCAAAAATCCCTGGGAAAGATGTCTTGAATGTTCAAGGATTAAGAAAATCTGTAAATGACGAGCTTTTGATAAAGGCTTTGTCATTTGATGTAAGGCAGGGTGAAAAAATCGCATTTATTTCTCAAAACCAATTGGCGGTTACAACGCTTTTTGAAATTTTAGAAGGTAAAATTGAACCGGATGAAGGAACTGTAACTTGGGGAGTTACGGCAACTCATTCTTATTGCCCTAAAGATAATAACGAATTTTTTAATACGGATAAAAATATTATCCAATGGCTTGCACAATATTCTCAAGAGCAACACGTAAGCTTTTTGAGAGGATATTTGGGCAGAATGCTGTTTTCCGGTGAAGACGCTGAAAAACAAGTAAAAGTGCTATCAGGTGGAGAAAAAGTTCGTTGTATGTTTGCAAAAACAATGATTGAAGAATCTAATGTTCTTCTTTTTGACGAGCCAACTAACCACTTGGACTTAGAAGCTATAACGTCTTTAAATAATGCTTTGATTGATTATACAGGAACTGTTTTATTTACTTCTCAAGATTATCAATTCATAAACACTGTTGCTGATAGAATTATTGAAATCACGCCAAACGGATATTTGAATTATCAAATGAGATATGAAGATTATCTAAAAAATGCAGATGTTCAGAAGCGTAGAGCATTGATGTATAAATAAACTAAAAAGGAGGGTGTATCGTGAAAATTTTACCGATTAGTTCAACTTTTGTTAATAGAAATAATGTTCGTAAAAACAATCCGCAAAATGTTAATTATTCGAATTCAAACCTAACTTTGACGATTTTTCCTATGAATATGATAATGTTTAAGGGGAAAGTTCCTCCGGAATTAAATTATGCAAAAGAGTTTGTTGATAAAGAATTAACACCTTTTATAGAAAAAAATAAAGAATTAGTCAGTGAACTTTCTGCTATAGCGTCTTCTTGCAAATGCGAACTTATGGATATTAACAGCCACAAAGTAAAACCACGTTTTGATGCAACGGCTTTTGACGAAGTTAAAAGATTAAAATTAGATAGGGTTGATGAAAATCAAACTCAATTTGATAATCTTATTACAAAAAGCAGAAAGTGGTACGCAGGAGATGAAGCAAAAGAATATGCGATGGACTTGGTAAGGGATGGCTCTTTTAGAATACCGAGTTATTTAAAAGCCCCATATAAGGCGTTTTTAGAGATGAAAAAAGATATAAAAAATGGGTTAGCAAATTTGTCTTTAGAAAGTGTAGCTCCGGAAATTGCTGAAAAGAAGAAAAACTTATCAGAACTAGAGTTTTCTGTATCAATGAGTAAACGTCGCTTTGATGATGTAATAGAAAATAAAAGAAGTATTGAAAAATCCTTCAGCCGCCCATCCCGTCATGCTGATATTCCGGACTATATTGAAACCGCTAAACGTAATATGGCAAGACACGAATATAGACTGGAAAGAATGAAAACTTTGGTCGAAGAAGGTAAGAAAAAATTAGAAACCAATAGATTGACAGAAGAAGATAGAAACACGTTAGAAAACATTGGAAAGCCGGCTGAAAGAATTATAAGACATAATGTGAATAAGTTTAAGTCAAAACCGGAAGTTGCAAATACTTATTTAGGTGAATATGAACCAATTTTGGAAAATCAATTGAATGAACAAACTAGAAAACTTGTTCGACTTTCAAATATGATTTTGAATAATTGAAGAAATTCTTATAAAAAACATACGCCGCAGAATAAAGCCCTTAGGGACGGTTAACATACGCGCCGCTCAGTCGACAATATACATCGAGCCTGCCGATGAGGGGTTTGATATGGACGAGGCGCAAAACCGCATAGGAAAAGTATTCGGAATTGCTGCTTTCACGAGGGCGGCAGTGACCGAAAAGGACATGGAATGCATTAAAAAGACGGCGGCGGAATACCTTGCCGACAGTCTTTCTGCAGCCAAAACCTTTAAGGTTGAGGCCAAGCGTGCCGACAAGACATTTCCCCTTAAAAGTCCCGAAATTGCAAGGGAGCTTGGCGGATATATTTTGTCGAAATTCCATCATCTCAAGGTCGATGTGCATAATCCCGACATTACCGTTACGGTGGAGGTCAGGGAAAACGGCGCA